>NZ_JBJJLO010000028.1:0-62113 GCF_046230915.1 Pseudomonas sp. KCJK8993 | reverse complement strand
CGAGCAAGCTGAAATAAGGGAAGAACTATGCAAATCCAAGTCCATAGCGATAACCATATTCAAAGCAGCCTTCGGATGGAGGAGTGGGTGCGCAGCACCGTTGAAAGCACGCTCGAACGTTACGAGGAAGACCTGACCCGGGTGGTGGTCCATCTGCGTGACGAGAACGGCGGCAAGTCGGGTCCGGATGACCTGCGTTGCCAGCTCGAGGCCCGGCCCAAGGGGCACCAGCCAATTTCCGTGACCCACAAGGCCGATACCCTGGAGCAGGCCATCGACGGCGCCACCGTCAAGCTGGAAAGTGCCCTGGAACACATGTTCGGCAGGCTGCGGGCCAAACGTCCGGCGGCAGTGGCCGGCGATGACGGCAGCGAGGCGGATGCCCTGCTCGAAGAAGAATTCCTGGAAAACCAGCAGGCTGCGCTCAATAGCTGACAGCTGGATTTTCCCTCGACCCGACGGGCCTGCATTGCAGGCCCGTTTTCGTTTGGGCGGCCCAGAACGCGACCGAAGTCTGCACGTACAGGATACGTGGTTGCGGCCCGAAGTCATCGTGCGGGTGGCGTTTGACCGTGGTGATGGAAATGCCTGGTTCGCAGCCGATCTTGGCCTGGCAAAGGCCGTCCCGCAGGTACAGCAGGAACGCAGGCGACCGCCGGCAATTGGCGCGAATGGGCGGGCGGGGCGGTGACGCTTCGAGCCTTTTGCGTATGAGAATATTTATCATTAATATTGTCCGCCTCCTGTGCCCGGGCGTGCGCGTCCCGGGCTTTCTTTTGCTGCAAGGTCCGAACATGAAGAGCAAGGTCGGCGGGATTCCCGCTTCCTATCGTCTGGCAGTGGCATCAAGGGTCGGCGCCGCGGTCCTGGGCGGCTACCTGCTGGCGGCGCTGGCCTGCGCCTGCCTGGCCTTGCTGCTGCCGTTGCCCAAGGTCGACGCGGTGCTCAGCGCGATGATGAGTTCGTTCCTGTTCTACCTGCTGGCGGTGATCTGGTGCTTCGCCTGCCGCAGCGCCTGGCATGCCTGGTTCGGCTTGCTCCTGCCCTGCCTGGTGCTGGCGTTGGTGGCTGGCAGCGCCTATTGGGCGGCCCTGCCATGAAAGAGGGTTTGCGCCAATCCATGGCCTGGTTGCACACCTGGAGCGGTTTGCTGTTCGGCTGGCTGCTGTTCGCCATCTTCCTCACCGGGACCCTGTCCTATTTCAAGCACGAGATCAGCCACTGGATGCAGCCCGAGATCCCGGCCCGGGCCCTGGACGCCGAGACCAGCCTGGGCCTGGCCCAGCGCTACCTGGAGCAGCACGGCCAGGGCGCGCAACGCTGGTTCATCGGCCTGCCCGACGCCCGTGAGCCGGCCCTTTCGGTGGCCTGGCAGGCACCGGGCAACCCCGGCGAGCGCGGCGTCTTCAGCGAGAAGCTGCTGGACCCGGCCACGGGCAGCGAGCTGCATGCGCGCGATACCCGGGGCGGCGAGTTCTTCTATCGCTTCCACTTCCAATTGCAGATGCCCTATCCATGGGGTCGCTGGCTGTCGACCATGGCGGCCATGGTGATGCTGGTGGCGCTGGTCAGCGGCATCATCATCCACAAGAAGATCTTCAAGGACTTCTTCACCTTCCGCCCGCGCAAGGGCCAGCGCACCTGGCTCGACGGGCACAACGCACTGGGGGTGCTGGTGCTGCCGTTCCACCTGATGATCACCTACAGCAGCCTGGTGATCTTCATGTCCATGGTCATGCCGGCAGGCGTCCTGGTCGCCTACAAGGGCGACAACAATGCCTTCTTCCAGGACCTGCAAGCGGTAGCCCGCAACACCCCGGCTGCCGGTGAACCAGCGCCGCTGGCGCCCTTGCAACCGATGCTCAGGCAAGCCTTGCAGCACTGGTCGGGTGGGCGTGCGCAGCGGGTGGTAGTGAACAATCCCGGGGATGCGAACGCCTCGGTGCAGGTCATGCGCCATGGGGCTGACCAGGTAGCCCGCAACTTCGGCAGCGCGCTGGCGTTCAATGGCGTCACCGGCCAGCCATTGGCGGAAAGTCCCGGGCAGTCGCTGCCCAAGGCCATCGGCGGCAGCTTCTATGGGCTGCACATGGGCGTGTTCGCCGGGCCGGTGCTGCGCTGGTTGTACTTCATCTGTGGCCTGGCCAGCACCGCGATGATCGGCACCGGGCTGGTGATCTGGCTCGGCAAGCGCCAACTCAAGCATGCCAAGAGCCCGGCCATGCCCTTCGAGCTGCGCCTGGTGGACGTGCTGAACATCGCCAGCATGTCCGGGCTGGTGCTGGCGGTGGCGGTGTTCTTCTGGGCCAACCGCCTGCTGCCGGCCGGCTTTGCCGAGCGCGCCGACTGGGAAGTCAACAGCTTCTTCAGTGCCTGGGGCCTGGGCCTGTTGCACGCGGCGCTGCGCCGTGGGCGCCGAGCCTGGATCGAGCAGTTGGCGCTGGCGGCCTTGTTGCTGGCCGGCATTCCGCTGCTCGATGCCTTGACCGCGCCGAACCTGGCCGATGGTTTCCTCAGTCGTGGGGACTGGACCCGGGCCGGCTTCGACCTGGCCTGCCTGGCCAGTGGCCTGTTCCTGGCCTGGGCCGCGTACAAGATGCAGCGCGCCGCCCGGGCGCCTGCCGCCAACCTGTCCCGGGCCCGCTCACGGGCCGCTGAAACCGAGGTGGATTGAATGCTCCTGGCCCTGTTGCTCTGTTATGCCGGCTTCACCGGTTTGTGCCTGTCCCTGGATCGGCACCACGGTGAGGTGCTGGGCAGCAAGCCCAGCGCCCGCCGTCGCCAGGGCCTGCGCCTGGGCGGCTGGCTGCTGCTGGGGCTGTCGCTGATGGGCGCCGTGCAAGACACCGGCTGGAGCCTGGGGCTGGTGCAGTGGTGCGCGGTGTCGATGTGCAGCGCCTTGCTGCTGGTCTGGCTGCTGCCGTACCGCCCGCGCCTGGTGCTGTCCATGGCGGGCGCGAGCCTGTTGGCCAGTCCGCTGGCGGCCCTGGCCCAATTCTGAGTGCTGTGCCTGCGATGAATATCCTGCCGCCGGAACCCACAGAGCTCGATCGCTCCGACCCGCAGGGCACTCGTGCGCATTTTCTCCAGGTGTTCCTGTCCCAGCGGGCGCAGATGGAGGCCCTGGTCAGTCGCCGGGTCGGTTGCCGGGCCACCGCCGCGGACCTGGTGCAAGAGTTGTTCCTGCGCTTCTGGCGCCGGCCCCTGGTCCAGGTCGAAGAACTGAGCACCTACCTGCTGCGCTGCGCCGGCAATATCGCCATCGACCACCTGCGCAGCGAAGGCGCGCGAGTCCGGGTCAGCGCCGGCTGGGTGCCGGAGCAGCAAGACCAGCACGCTCTCGAGCCCCAGGCCGTGCTGGAGGCCGGTAACGACCTGCGCCATGTGGAGGCGGCCTTGCGCGGCCTGCCCCAGCGTACCCGGCAGATCTTCCTGCTCAATCGCATCCATGGACGCAAGTACGCCGAGATCGCCAAGGCCATGGACCTGTCCCAAAGCGCCGTGGAAAAACATATGATGCGCGCCCTCGAAGCCTGCAAGGCCAGCCTGCGGGAACCCTCGACCACGCGCACGCCAAGGAATGCCCCGTGAACCAGCGCTCCACCGTCACCCCGACGCCCGCCCAGGAGCAGGCCGCCCTGGCCTGGCTGAGCCTGCTCCACGACCAGCCCAGCAGCGGCGACCAGGCGACTTTCAGCCAATGGTTGCAAGCCGACCCGGCCCATGCCGAAGCCTATGCCCAGGCCCAGGTGCTATGGGAGTTGAGCGAGCAGCCAGCGCGGACCCTGGCCGCCGAAGAGGACCAGGCCCTGCAGGGCTTGCTGCGGCAGATGGACGGGGCCAGGGGGCGGGCCCGGCGTCGCTGGTCGGTGGGCCTGGCGCTGGCTGCCAGCTGGTTGCTGGCCGTGACCCTGGGAGCGGGGTGGCAGCCGGGGCGCTGGGTCGATGACCTGGGCGCCGACTACGTGTCGGCCCCGGGCCAGGTGCGCACTGTGACCCTGGCCGATGCCAGCCAAGTGACCCTGGACGCCGACAGCGCCATCGCCGTGGACTTCAGCCACGGCCAGCGGCACGTCCAACTGCGCCGTGGCGCCGCGTTCTTCCAGGTCAGTCATACCGGCGAGTCTTTCGTGGTGAGTGCCGAACAAGGCGAGGCCCGGGTCCTGGGCACCCAGTTCGAAGTGCGCCTGCAACCCCAGGGCGCCCAGGTCACGGTGCTGTCCGGGCGGGTCGCGGTCACGCCGG
The DNA here is from genome assembly GCF_046230915.1 of Pseudomonas sp. KCJK8993. Classification (NCBI taxonomy): domain Bacteria; kingdom Pseudomonadati; phylum Pseudomonadota; class Gammaproteobacteria; order Pseudomonadales; family Pseudomonadaceae; genus Pseudomonas; species Pseudomonas sp. KCJK8993. The sequence continues at coordinate 57,868 of NZ_JBJJLO010000028.1, read as the reverse complement.
CCGAAGGCGCGCCCCGGCAGGTGCTTGGCGCCGGCCAGCAGGTGGCCTACGGCCAGGGCCAGGCCGTGCCGTTGCATGGGGCCGACAGCGAAGCGCAACTGGCCTGGCGCCAGGGCTGGTTGAACTACTATCACGCGCCCCTGGCCGAGGTGGTCGCGGACCTGCGCCGGTATTTTCCCGGACGCATCCTGTTGCTCAACGATGAGCTGGGCGCGCGGCGCATCAGTGGCAGTTTCTCCAGCAAGGACCCACAGGCCGTCCTCGACTCCCTGCAGGCGGTATTGGGTTTCAAACAGCACACGATGCTCGGCCGGTTCATCGTCCTGCGCTGAGAAGCTTGTCCCAGAGCTCCCGAACATTCATCGATATCACTTCGTTCTGTCACTAAACCGTTACACGAGGCGCGGATGATCTGCGCATTCCTGAGTACATGGTCAGGATCGGAGAGGGTTGTGATTCAGCTCTCGTAGGGGAGGGATGGCTGAAGCAGGAGCAAGTCGATGCGCAGCTGGGATGTAGCTAAAAAGAAAAAAGCCCATATCGAAATCATCCCGATGATCGATGTGATGATGTTTCTCTTGGTGTTCTTCGTACTCATCAGTCTCAACGTGATCCCGGCCGTGGGGATCAAGACGCAGTTACCGGTCGCCAGCACCGCGCAACAGTTGAAACCGCAAAACAAGGCGGTCATCACCCTGGGCCTGCAGGAACGCCTGCAACTCGATGGCCAGGACCTGGATGAAGGTGCCCTGCTGGCGCAACTCAAGGTGCTCAACACCGGCAGCGAAAAGCTGGTGATCATCATCAACAGTGACCAGGGCGTGGAGGTCAAGCGCCTGGTCTCGGTGATGGACCTGCTCAAGGGCAATGGTTTCTCGTCCGTCTCCATCGCCACACGCAAGTCCTGACGCCATGTTCAGTCTCTATCGAACCCGCAAGCTGCTGGCATGCCTGCTGCCGGCCGGCCTTCTGTTGCTGGTGATCTACAGCAGCCAGTTGCAGCGATTGCAGATCACGCCGGTGTATGACGAAAGCACCGTGGAGGTGGCCCTGGTGGATGCCAGCGAACTGTTGGCCGTGGCCGAGCCGCCACCGCCCGAGCCGGAGCCCATCGAACCCGAGCCGCCGGTGGTGGTGCCGGATGAAGAACCCCTGGTGATCGAGCCGCCCAATCCCAAGCCGGTGGTCAAGCCCAAGCCCGTGGCGGCCAATCCCGAGCCCGCCAAGCCCGTGGCGCCTAAACCGGCCCCGGCGCAAGTGGCCAAGAGCACCCCGGCGCCGCCGCCCGCCGTGGCCGAGGCGCCCAAGCCTCCGGTGGCGACACCGGCCGCCGCACCGGCTCCAGCGCCCGCCCCCGCGGCGCCAGCCAGTGCCATCAAGGAAAGCCTGTACACCGCTGCTTTGCGCAAGGAACTGGAAAAGCACAAGCAATACCCCAGCGGCCGCGAGGCCTCGTTGCAGCGTCCCCAGGGCGATGTGGTGATCTGGCTGGAAGTCGATCGGGCCGGCAACGTGCTCGACAGTGGCATCGAAAACAAGGCGCCGAACATGTTGCTCAACCGTGCCGCGCAAACCAGTTTGCGCCGCGTGGAAAAAGTCTCGCCGTTCCCGGCGGACGCCTTCTCGGGCAAGAACAAGCAACGGTTCACCGCGACCTTTAGCTACAACGTGGAATAACCCATCACCTATTAACGAAAGTTGTAAGCAAGGGATTGACCCGTGAAGATCAATAAACTTTATGCCCTGCTTCTGGCATCGGGCCTGGGCAGTTTTGCGCCATTGGTTCTGGCCGACGATAGCGTGGACGTCGGTGCGGTGAACGTTGCCGGCAAACAGTCCCTGGGCAATGGCCACATGATCAAGGAAGAAAGCGCCAAGGCGCGTTCCACCGTGACCAAGGAAGCCATGGACCAGATGGCGCCCACCGCCAACGCCGTGGACAAGCTCAAGTACACCCCGGGGATCAACGTCTCCAGCACCGATGCCACGGGCCTGAGCGGCACCAACTTCACCATGCGCGGGATGAACTCCGACCAGGTGGGCCTTTCCTCCGATGGTTTCCCGATCAACGATTCGGGTGACTACTCCATCTATCCGAACCTGATGGGCGATTCGGAAAACTTCAGCGAAGTGTTCGTCACCCAGGGCTCGTCCGAGGCCGACGGTCCGCACATCGGCTCCAGCGGCGGCAACATCGGCCTGGTGACCGCGCGCCCGACCAAGGACTTCGGTGTATTCGTCAAGCAATCGGTGGGTTCGAACAACCTGCGCAAATCCTTTGCCCGGCTGAACACCGGTGACCTGGGCGGCTTCAAGACCTGGGTCTCGGCCTCCCACACAGAAGGCGACAAGTGGAAGGGCAAGGGCACCCTGCGCGCCGACAAGATCGAGTGGAACACCCTGTTCGAAGACGGCAACGGCAACTCCACCAACGCCATCTTCAAGTACAACAAGCAGGAAAACTACAACTACAACAGCGTCAGCAAGGCCCAGTTCCAAAACCAGGGGCGACGCGTGGACTATTCGGAAAGCACCGTGTTCAAGAACGGCAGCGTGTCCCAGTCCTACAAGCTCAACCGCAACCCCTTCGAAAGCCTGACCGCTTCGGTGACCCAGCGCTTCCAGCTGCGTGACGACCTGAGCCTGACCTTCAACCCGTACTACGTGTGGTCCAACGGCGGCAGCTTCAGCGGCCAGACCGCCACCACCCTGTCCGCCTCTTCCAGCAAGGCCGGCAACTATGACCTGAGGGGCCTGCCCAGCGGTACCTACTACCGGCCTTCCTGGACCGAGACCTGGCGCCCGGGCATGACCACCAAGCTCAAGTGGGACCTCAACGAAGAGCACAGCCTGGACGTTGGCTACTGGTACGAGCGCGCCCGCCAGCGCCAGACCCAGCCCTTCATCGGCATCAAGGCCAATGGCGCGCCGGAAAACGTCTGGGGCGACTACCAGGGTTCCGACCAGCTGGTGGATCGCAATGGCGCCACGGTCCAGGGCCGGCACCAGTACACCGTGACCCCGGCACAGAAACTCTGGGTGCAAGACACCTGGCAGGCGACCCCGGACCTGACCCTGACCGGGGCCCTGGCCTACCAGCATGTGGAGCGTGACGGCAACAACCTCGGCAGCCTGACCGACAAGCCGGAAAAGCGGAACGTGCGTTATCACGAGTTCTTGCCCAGCTTCAACGCCAAGTACCAGATCGACCCGAACAACCAGGCGTTCTACAACGTCACCCGCAACATGCGCACGCCGCCCAACTACGTGCTCTACAACAAGGGCGACTCGATCAGCCTGAAACCCGAGCTGAGCTGGAACCAGGAACTGGGCTGGCGCTACAGCGAAGACAACATGGCCCTGAGCGCGACGCTGTTCTACATCACCTTCAAGGACCGGCAGATCTCCACCACCGACGTCAATGGCGACTACGTGGTGGCCAACGTCGGCGAGGTGAAGAACCGCGGCCTGGAGCTGGAGTGGAGCGGGTTGCTGCCGCACAACTTCAACTACTACGCCTCGTACACCTACACCAAGTCCGAGCAGATGGACGACCTGACCAACAAGAACGTGTTGCTGCCGACCTCCGGCAAGCAACTGGCCAACGTGCCGCAGAACATGTTCAACCTGAGCCTGGGCTACGACGATTCGCGCTACTACGGCAACGTCGTCGGCAAGTACGTCGGCGCCTTCTACGGCGACCTGACCAACGACGAGAAGATCTCCGGGCGCACCGTGTTCGACCTCAACGCCGGTATCCACCTGCCAGTGGACAAGAAAGTGCTGAAGTCCGCGACCCTGCGCTTCTCGATGCTCAACGTGTTCGACAAGGAATACCTGGCCTCGACCCGCACCGTGTCGTTCAACACCGTGAAGACCAATGGCCTGGCGCCGAGCACTGCCTACTACAACGTCGGCGAGGAGCGGACCGCGATGGTCTCCCTGGAAGCCGCGTTCTGATTCGTTTCAGGTACAAGAGGACATGACGATGGACATGAATCTGCTGCACGACATCACCTTCTACACCATGTACGGCGCCGCCGCGATCGCCGCCTTCATCGCGGTGGAGCGGGGTATCTACTTCAGCTTCAGCCTGCGCCAGGCAAAGAAACTGGAGACCGTGCTCAACCCGAAGATGCACAGCGTCGACGACCTGCCGGCGCAGCTGCGCGAGCGCAACAGCCTGCCCCTGGAAATGGTCGCCGAGCTGTTCGCCCACAAGCAGGGGCTGGCCAGCCACAAGGACCTGGAAGACCTCAGCGAGTCGATCTACATCGCCACCCGCAGCAAGCTGATGCATGGCCTGTGGCTGCTGGAGACGGTGGTTACCGCTGCACCTTTGCTGGGCCTGCTGGGCACCATCCTGGGGATCATCGACACCTTCAAGGCCTTGGCCGAGACCGGTGTCTCCGACCCGGGCGAGGTGTCCAAGGGTATCGGCACCGCGCTGTACGCCACGGCACTGGGGATCGCCATCGCCCTGGGCAGCATGATCTTCCACAACCACTTCCAGGATCGGGTCGAACGCATCACCGACCACCTGAAGATCCTGCTGCTGCGCGCCGGCATGGGCACGGCCCTGAAAGCCCCGGCACCAGCGCAAGCGGTGCAGGGCACCCTGCAACCTGCCTGATAAGCTACGCGCCGTAGCCGCTGCCCAAGGCCGCGGGCGATGACCGGGCGGGCGCTCCCAGAGCGTCCGCCAGGCTCGCCGCGCCGCCTGCGCCAGCGGCTTTTTTCTTGCCGACAATACAAGGACTTTTTCCATGTCGCGTCCTCGTCCCGTCCCCCTGTTGCTGGGGGCGCTGACCCTGGCCCTGGCCACCCTGGCCGGTTGCAACTCGGTCTCCCACGAACCGCAACCGGTGGCGGTGAACATCGTCGCCATCAACGACCTGCACGGTAACTTGCAAGCCAACCCCTTCAGCTTCAAGGACCCGAGCGCCCCCGGCGGCGTGCGCAAGCTCCAGGCCGGCGGTATCGCCACCCTGGGCGGCATGCTCGGCCAGCTACGCCAGGAAGATCCGCAACTGTTGTTCATCGGCGCCGGCGACCTGGTGGGTGGCAGCCCGCCCTTGTCGGCCATGTGGGCCGACGAGCCGACCCTGGACGCCCTGCGCCAGATGGGCCTGAAGCTCAGCGCCATCGGCAACCACGAACTGGACCAGGGCAAGGCCGAGTTCCTGCGCCAGGTCAACGGTGGCTGCCAATCGCCACGGCCGGACAAGGCCTGCCAGTTCCGCCCGGACTACGCAGGCAGCGGCTTTCCCTACCTGGCCGCCAACCTGATGGACAGCGACACCGGCATGCCGCTGCTGCCGGCCTACCGCATCGAACAAGTGCGCGGGGTCAAGGTGGCCTTCGTCGGCGCGGTATTGCGTGACGTGGCCTCGGTGGTCAGCGCCAAGGGCATGCGTGGCCTGCAAGTGGCGGATGAAGCCGACTCCATCAACAAGCTCATTCCCGAGCTCAAGGCCCAGGGCGCCAACGCCATCGTCGCCGTGGTGCACCAGGGCGGCGCGACCCCCGAGCCGTTCGACAAGCCCGACTGCTCGCAACTGGGTGGCGACATCGTCGACGTGGCCAAGCGTCTCGACCCGGCGGTGGACGTGCTGGTCAGCGCCCATTCGCACCAGGGCTACCTGTGCAAGGTCGGCTCGCTGCTGGTGACCCAGGGCAATTCCTATGGCCACCTGCTGACCCACCTGACCCTGCAAGTGACCCCGGGCCAGCACCGGGTCACGGACATCAAGGCGGTCAACCTGCTGGCCGACCCGGCGCGTTATCCACAGGACCCGGGCCTGGCCCGGTTGCAGCGCGACGTCGAGGCGCGCAGCAATGAAGTGTTGCTCAGCCCGGTGGCAGCGATTGGCGCCCCGTCCATCACCCGACGCGCCGATGGCGCCGGGGAAATGCCCCTGGGCGACCTGATCGCCGATGCCCACCTGGCCGCCGGCCAGGCCAATGGCGCGAAGATCGCCTTCATGAACACCGGTGGCATTCGCAGCGACCTGGCCCTGGAGCCCGGGCAGGCCAAGCTCAACTACGGGCAGTTGGCGACCCTGCAACCCTTCAACAACGCCCTGGTCGCTTTCGACCTCACTGGCCGGCAGTTGCAGCAAGTGCTCAACCAGCAGTGGAAAGGCACGGACGATGCCAACATCCTCCAGGTCTCACGGGGTTTCAGCTACCGCTGGGACGCCAAGCGCCCGGTGGGGGACCGCGTGGTGCCGGACAGCTTGCGCCTGGATGGCCAGCCATTGCGCGCCGATACCCGTTACCGGGTGGTGATGAACGCCTTCCTGGGCGAAGGCGGTGATCGTTTCAGCCTGTTCAAGGACGGCACCCAGCGCAGCGACCTGGGCATCAGCGACCTGGACGCCATGTTGCAGTACCTCAAGGACATGGAGCACCAGGGCAAGCCGGCCGGCTCCGCCACCAGCGCCGGGCGGATCCAGCGCAGCAATTGAGGTGTGCGGGCGACAGCCGATGGGCCGCTGAAGGTCCTGCGGACCTTGTCGCCGCTTCGCAGGCTCAGCAGCGGCTACAGGTGCTTCGGGCACTTGCTGGGTGTAGCCGCTGCCGCAGGCTGCGCCCGGGCGCGCAGCGGTCGTAGAACCGGCTTGCCAGGTCCGCTCGTGGACTCACTCCAACGCGGCTGAAAATATTTTCAAAAAATGGCTGAGGTCTTTGCCCTCGACATCCGTGTAGTGCTTGAAAGTGCGATCAATTCGCATTCAATGTGCTCCTACACACGAGTCTCAAGCATGAAGTCCAGGGCAAATTCGGTGGCAAACGCTGCGGTAAAACGTTGGTTCGGCGCATCCGCGCTGATGGTGTCGGGGTTGGCGCTGCTGCCCCTGGGCGTGGCCCTGGCGGCCGAATCCGGCAGTGCCCAGCACAGCGCGCTCTTCAACTTCACCATTGCCGCCAAGCCACTGCCCCAGGCGTTGAGCGATTTCACCCGGGTCACCGGTATCAGCGTGGTCTACACCACCGATACGCCCTATGGCGTCCAGGCGCCGGCGCTCAATGGCCAGTTCGGGGCCGAGCAGGCCTTGCAGCGCTTGTTGGGCGGTTCCGGGTTCACTTACCGGCGCAGCGATGCCCGCACCCTGGTCCTCGAACCGCTGCCCCAAGGTGCCGGCTTGAACCTGGGCGCCACCAGCGTCACCGCCCTGGGGGCCGACGACAGCACCAGCTACCAGCCGCCGGCCACCACCTCGGTGGCGCGCAGCCAGGCGCTGAACCAGGAAATCCCGCAGATCATCAACGTGGTCCCGGCCCAGGTCCTGAAGGACCAGGTCCCGCGCAACCTGGACGACGCGCTGAAGAACGTCAGCGGCATCACCCAGACCAACACCCTGGGCGGCACCCAGGATGCGGTGCTGCTGCGGGGTTTTGGCGACAACCGCAACGGCTCGATCATGCGCGATAGCATGCCGGTGGTGCAGGGCCGCGCCCTGAACGCCACGGCCGAGCGGGTCGAAGTGCTCAAGGGGCCGTCCTCGCTGCTCTACGGCATCCAGGACCCGGGCGGGGTGATCAACGTGGTCAGCAAGAAGCCTGAGCTGCAACAGTCCACCGCCCTGACCGTGCGCGGCTCGACCTACGGCTCGGGCAAGAACGGCAGCGGTGGCAGCCTGGACACCACCGGGCCGCTCGGCGACTCCGGGCTGGCCTACCGCTTGATCGTCGATCACGAAGACGAAGATTACTGGCGCAACTTCGGCACCCATCGCGAATCCCTGGTGGCGCCGTCCCTGGCCTGGTATGGCGAGCGCACCAAGGTCCTGCTGGCCTACGAGCATCGCGAGTTCCTGACCCCGTTCGACCGTGGCACGGCCATCGATCCCAAGACCAACCATCCACTGGACATCCCGGCCACCCGGCGCCTGGACGAGCCGTTCAACGACATGGAAGGGCGCTCGGACCTGTACCGCTTCGAGGTCGACCACGAACTTGGCGACGACTGGCAGGCCCACTTCGGCTACAGCTGGAACCGCGAGACCTACGACGCCAGCCAGGTGCGCCTGACCGCGGTGAATGCCAACGGCACCCTGACCCGGACCATGGACGGCACCCAGGGCGCCCTGACCACCGATCGCTACGCCACCGCCAGCCTGGAAGGCAAGGTGCAGCTGGCCGGCATGCAGCATGACCTGGTGTTCGGCCTCGACGACGAGTACCGCAAGATCTATCGCGCCGACCTGATTCGCGGCAAGAACACCCGTTTCGACTACCGCAACCCGGTGTACGGCCAGCAGGTGGCGGGCACCAACGTCAGCGCCCCGGACAGCGACCAGACCGACTTGCTGCGCAGCGACTCGCTGTTCTTCCAGGACGCCATCCACCTCACCGACCAGTGGATCCTGGTGGGCGGCGGACGCTTCCAGGAGTACGACCAGTACGCCGGCAAGGGCCGGCCGTTCCATGCCAACACCGACAGCAACGGGCAGAAGTTCGTGCCCCGTGCCGGCCTGGTGTATCGCTACACCGACCAGCTGTCGTTCTATGGCAGCTACACCGAATCGTTCAAGCCCAACTCCAGCATCGCCCAGCTGGCCGGTGGCACCGCGGTGCTGGATGGCTCCATCGAGCCTGAAGAAGCCAAGTCCTGGGAGCTGGGGGCCAAGCTCGATATTCCCGGGCGCATCACCGCCAGCGCGGCGCTGTTCGACATCACCAAGCGCAACGTGCTGGTGTCCACCGCCACGGCCACCGAGACGGTCACCAGCGTGGCCGGCGAGGTGCATTCCAAGGGCCTGGAGCTGGACCTGACCGGCCAGCTCAGCGACCAGTGGAGCCTGATCGGCAGCTACGCCTACACCGATGCCCAAGTGACCAAGGACACCCAGTACAAGGGCAAGCAGTTGCAGAACGTGGCCAAGAACAGCGGCTCGCTGTCGGCAGTCTACGACTTCGGCAGCCTGCTGGGCGGCGATCGCCTGCGGGTCGGCGCCGGCGCTCGTTATGTCGGCGAGCGCGCCGGCGATGCGCCCAACAGCTTCGACCTGCCGGGCTACACCGTGGCCGATGCCTTCGCCACCTACGACACCAAGCTCGAAGGGCAGAAGGTCAAGTTCCAGCTCAACGTCAAGAACCTGTTCGACAGGACCTACTACACCTCGTCGGCGAGCAAGTACTTCGTCTCCCTGGGCGATTCACGGCAAGTGTCGCTGTCCAGCACCCTGGAGTTCTGATGAGGATCCGTCACCTGTGGTTCCTGGCCCTGGGCTTCTGCCACCTGGCCCTGGCGGCGCAACCCGAGGGCGCGGCGGCCGATGCCCGCCTGTATCACCGTGAGCACCAGGCGCTGTTGCCGGGCGCCGGTTCGAGCTGGGGCTTCATCGCCCTGGACCCGGTCCGGCCCTATCTGTTCCTGGCCCGGCGCGACAACGGCCTGAGCGTGTTCGATGTGGACAAGCAGCGCCCGCTGCGGACCCTGGAGCAGTCGGCGGGGGCCAATGGCGTGGTGTTCGTGCCCGAACTGGACCGGGTGCTGGTGCTCAATACCGATGGCAGCCTGGGCGTGGTGCAGTTATCCACACTCAAGCCGCTCAAGCGTATCGCCGTGTCCCAGAGCAACCTCAACAGCGCGGTGTACGAGCCGAAAACCGGCCAGGTGATCATCGTCAGCGGGCGCCGGGCCGATCGCTCGACGCTGTTCGTCTTCGATCCGCAGCAGGAGCGGATCGTCGCCGCCCATGACCTGGCGGTGAAGAAGATCGACCCGCTGCTGCTCAAGGGCGATGGCAGCTTCTTCTTGCCGATGCGCGACGAAGGCGTGCTGGCGCGGTTGTCGTCCAGCAGCTTCGAGGTCCTGGATCGCTGGCAGTATCCCGATTGCCAGCGGCCCAGTGCCCTGGCCCAGGATGAACAGCGTTCGCGGTTGTTCCTCGCCTGTCGCGGCGAGCGCCCACGGTTGCTGGTGCTCGATCGCGACAACGGCGCGCTCAAGGCCAGCCTGCCGCTCACCCGGGACGTCAACGCCCTGGCCTACGACCCGCAGTCCCGGCGCGTGCTGGTGGCCAGCGGGGTGGACGCCAACCTCAGCCTGATCGCCCAGCTCGATGCCGACCGCTACCAGGCGCTGGGCAGCGTCAGCACCCAACCCATGGCCTATAACATGGCGTTCGACCCGCGTAGCCGGAAGGTCTACCTGGCAGCGATGGACTTCACTCAACCGGCGCCGACCCCGGGTGAGCCGAAGCCGGACCCGTTGTTCCATGCCAATACCTTCAAGGTCCTGACCCTGGCGCCCTGAGGCCGGGGTCAGCCGGCGAAGGCCTGGCGGTATTCGCCCGGGGTGCCGCCCACGGCCTGGCGGAAGCGGTTGGTGAAGTGGCTGGCGCTGGCGAAGCCGCAGGCCAGGGCGATGTCCCCCAGGGGCCGGGCGCTGCTGCGCAACAGCAGGCGCGCCCGCTCCAGGCGCCGGGCCAGCACATATTGGTGCGGCGGCAGGCCGAAGCTTGCGCGGAACATCCGCGCGAAGTGGTACTCGGAGAGGGCGCACAGGCCGGCCAGTTGGCCCAGGCTCAGGGGCGTGTCGAGCTGGCTGTCGATGTAGTCCGCCAGCAGGCGCCGTTGGTGGGCGGCCAGGCCGCCCTTGAGGCGCAGGCCCTGGCGCAGGCCGGCCTGGTTGAGCAAGGCGTGGCCGAGCATCTCGTGGGCCAGGCTGCTGGTCAGCAGGCGTTCGCCGGGCTCGTTCCAGTTCAACCGGATCAGTTGCTGGAAGTGCCGGGTCTGCTGCGGGTCGTCGAGGAACAGGCTCTCGCGCAGCTGCATCTCCCGGGGTTCGCGGTCCAGCAAGGTGACGCAACCCAGGGCGAACTGCTGTGGGCTGAAGTACACGTGGGCCAGGCGAATGTCGCCATTGATCACCCAGGCCGACTGGTGCTCGGCGGGCAGGATGCACAGCTTGCCCGGGCCGCCCAGGGTTCCGGGCCGGTCGCGGCGGAAGGTACCGGTGCCGCCGGCGATGTAGCAGGACAGGGTGTGGTGGCTGGGCGCGGCATATTCCTGGGCGTCGTGATGGTTGCTCCACATGGCCGCCCACAAGCCGTCCCCCAGTTCGGCGCTGTGCTCCAGGCGCGCGTGGGGCGAGCGGTTCAGGGCTTGGAAGACTTGCAGGCTATCCAGTGCGGACATGGTGATCGAATCGCGAGGTTCGTGTGCCGATGTTGCGCATCCTACTCCGTCGCGTCCGGGCTGCCAGCCGGTTGCCGATAAAAACCGCAAGTTTGTGCAAGCGCAGGCTGGGTTCCGGGCGCGAGACTGTGTTCCTTATACAAGGAGCCGTGCCATGAACCTGTCGTTGTACTTGTTGACCGTGCTGATCTGGGGCACCACCTGGATCGCCCTGAAGCTGCAGTTGGGCGTGGTGGCGATTCCGGTATCCATCGTCTATCGCTTCGCCCTCGCGGCCCTGGTGCTGTTCGTCATGCTCCTGGCCAGCGGCAAGCTGCAGGCGATGAACCGCCGCGCCCACCTGATCTGCCTGGCCCAGGGCCTGTGCCTGTTCTGCCTCAACTTCATGTGCTTCCTGCATGCCAGCCAGTGGGTGCCCACTGGCCTGGTGGCGGTGGTGTTCTCCACCGCGACCTTGTGGAACGCCCTCAATGCGCGGGTGTTCTTCGGCCAGAAGATCGCCCGCAACGTGCTGCTCGGTGGCGGCCTGGGCCTGCTGGGGCTGGGGCTGCTGTTCTGGCCGGAGCTGGTGGGCCATGGCGCCAGCCCGCAGACCTTGCTCGGCCTGGGGCTGGGCCTGTTGGGCACCCTGTGCTTCTCGGCCGGCAACATGCTCTCCAGCCTGCAGCAGAAGGCCGGGCTCAAGCCCATGACCACCAACGCCTGGGGCATGGCCTACGGAGCGACTCTACTGGCCCTGTACTGCCTGGCCCAGGGCATCGCCTTCGATGTGGAATGGAGCACGCGCTATATCGGCTCGCTGCTGTACCTGGTGATTCCCGGCTCGGTGATCGGTTTCACCGCCTACCTGACCCTGGTGGGGCGCATGGGCCCGGAACGGGCGGCCTATTGCACGGTGCTGTTCCCGGTGGTGGCGCTGAACGTCTCGGCGGTGGTGGAGGGCTACCAGTGGACCGCCCCGGCCCTGGCCGGCCTGGTCCTGGTGATGCTGGGCAACGTCCTGGTCTTCCGCAAGCCCGGCACCGCCAGCAAACCCGCGAAACTGCGCGCAACGGCCTGACCCCCACCACTCTGCGAGGCTGCGCCCTCGTGCGCAGCCTCGCAGGCTCGACAGCGGCTACAGCTTCAGGCCTTCCACACCTGGGGGTTGACCAGGTCTTGCGGGCGCTGGCCCAGCAGGGCGCTGCGCAGGTTGCTCATGGCGCGCTCGGCCATGGCGTCGCGGGTCTCGCCGGTGGCCGAGCCGACATGGGGCAGGGTCAGGGCGTTCTTGAGCTGGAACAGCGGCGACTGCGCCAGCGGTTCCTTTTCGTACACGTCCAGGCCGGCACCACGAATCTGGCCGTTCTGCAGGGCTTGGACCAGCGCCGGCTCGTCCACCACCGGGCCACGGGAAATGTTCACCAGGATCGCGCTGGGCTTCATCAACGCCAGTTCGCGCTGGCCGATCAGGTGCCGGGTCTGCTCGCTCAGCGGCACCACCAGGCAGACGAAATCGGCCTCGGCCAGCAACTGCTCGAGGCTGCGGTACTGCGCGCCCAGCTCCTGTTCCAGGGCGGCCTTGCGGCTGTTGCCGCTGTAGAGAATCGGCATGCCGAAGCCCAGGCGTCCACGGCGGGCGATGGCCGCGCCGATATTGCCCATGCCGACGATCCCCAGGGTCTTGCCATGTACATCGCAGCCGAACAACGCCGGGCCGACGCTGGCTTGCCACTGCCCGGCCTTGGTCCAGGCGTCCAGCTCGGCGACCCGGCGGGCGCTGCCCATGAGCAGGGCGAAGGCCAGGTCGGCGGTGCTTTCGGTGAGCACATCGGGGGTGTTGGTGAGCATCAGCCCGCGTTCGTTGAAGTAGTCCAGGTCGTAGTTGTCGAAGCCCACCGAGATGCTCGACACCACTTCCAGTTGCGTCGCGTGCTCCAGCTGCGCGCGCCCCAGCTTGCGGCCGACGCCGATCAGGCCGTGGGCCCGGGGCAGGGCTTCGTTGAATTGGGCGGCGATATCCCCCTGCTTGGGATTGGGCACTATGACTTCGAAGTCCTGTTGCAGGCGCTCGGTCATCTGGGCAGTGATGCGGCTGAAGGCTAGTACGGTCTTTTTCATCGCGAAGCGGCTCGTCAGGCGGGGGAAAATGCTTGGCACGCTACCATCAAACAGCCCGTTCCATGGGCTTTTTCTGGCCTGGCCTCCGCGCCAGGGGCCGGTTGTTCAGTGCCCGGAGCGGGCGCTGGCCAGGGTGCCGCTCAGCTCATAGGACGCCAGTTCGGTCTGGTTCGCGGCGAGGATCTCCGGCAACGAACCGCGCAAGTACTCGACCCAGGTCTTGATCTTGGCGTCCAGGTACTGGCGCGAGGGGTAGATGGCGTAGAGGTTCAGCTCCTGGGAGCGGTACTTGGGCATGACCCGCACCAGGGTCCCGTTGCGCAGGGCCTCGATGGCCGCGTACACCGGTAGCACGCCGATGCCCATGCCGCTGATGATCGCGGTCTTCATGGCGTCGGCCGAGTTCACCAGGAACGGCGAGCTGTTGATAGTGACCATTTCCTGGCCTTCCGGACCGTCGAAGGCCCACTTCTCCAGGGGAATCACCGGGCTCACCAGGCGCAGGCAGGCATGGTGCAGCAGGTCGCTGGGCTTCTGCGGGCAGCCGTGGGCCTTCACGTAGGCGGGCGAGGCGCAGACGATGCTGTAGGTGATCCCCAGGCGCTGGGACACGAACCCCGAGTCGGGCAACTCGCTGGCCAGGACGATGGACACGTCGTAGCCCTCGTCCAGCAGGTCCGGCACGCGGTTGGCCATGGTCAGGTCGAAGGTCACGTCCGGGTGCGACTTGCGATAGCGGGCGATGGCGTCGATCACGAAGTGCTGGCCGATGCCGGTCATGGTGTGGACTTTCAACTGCCCGGCGGGGCGGGCATGGGCGTCGCTGGCCTCGGCCTCGGCTTCCTCGACGTAGGCCAGGATCTGCTCGCAGCGCAGCAGGTAGCGCTTGCCGGCCTCGGTCAGGGCAATACGCCGGGTGGTGCGATTGAGCAAGCGGGTTTGCAGGTGTGCCTCGAGATTGGAGACGGCGCGCGAGACGTTGGCCGTGGTGGTGTCCAGTTGCACGGCAGCGGCAGTGAAGCTGCCGGCTTCGGCGACACAACTGAAGGCACGCATGTTTTGCAAGGTGTCCATGGGGTGCTCTCAAAGGAGATTGCAAATTGTGACACGAAGTTTCTGTTTTTACAGGCGTCTGGGGATACGACCAAGGGATTATCGCGTTTACGGTAACAAAGATTCACAGGAATCCCAGCTTATCGCCGAACCGGCCGCCCCCTAGAATTGCGCCGATCCGCAGGAGCCTTGCCGACGAAGCGCCGTCCGACCCGATATCCGGGCCTGGACCGTTGGCCAGCCGGCACCTGCGAGAGATTTGCCATCCCCCTCGATCTCAGGAATTCGCAGCAGTGCCGCGTCGCATCAGCAGAGGGTTCAAGACCCTCAGTGTTTGGGCTTTATCGTTAGCAATCAGCGGCTGCATCGGAACCGGAGGCATTGCCCCACAAGGCAAGACACTTCCCGCTAATACATTGGCCACCGACGAGGCGATCCAGAGCGCCGCGCGCGATGCCCACTGGCCCAGTGCCCAGTGGTGGCAGGCCTATGGCGACCCGCAGCTCAACCGTTGGATCGACCTGGCCCTACAAGGCAGCCCGAGCATGGCCATGGCCGCTGCCCGGGTGCGCCAGGCCAAGGCCATGGCCGGCATCGCCGAGTCGGCCGAGTCGCTGCAGGTCAAGGGCGACGCCACTCTCAAGCGCCACAACTGGCCCACCGACCCGTTCTATGGCCCCGGGGCGCTGTCCAACAGCACCACCTGGGACAACAACGCCGCCCTGGGCTTCAGCTATGCGCTGGACCTGTGGGGTCGGGAAAGCAACGCCACCGAGCGCGCCGTGGACCTGGCCCACATGAGCGTGGCCGAGGCCCGCCTGGCCCAGCTGGAACTGGTGAACAACGTGGTGCGCAGTTATATCCAGTTGTCCCTGCACTTCGCTCAGCGCGATATCGCCCTGGCCACCCTCAAGCAGCAGCAACAGATTCTCGAGCTGGCGCAGCGGCGCCTGGACGCTGGCATCGGCACGCATTTCGAAGTGAGCCAGGCCGAAGCGCCGCTGCCGGAAACCCATCGCCAGATCGACGCCCTGGATGAAGAAATCGCCCTGGCCCGCAACCAACTGGCGGCCCTGGCCGGCAAGGGGCCGGGGGAGGGCGCGCAGTTGCAACGACCGAGCCTGGCCCTGGACGCGGCGCTGAAACTGCCGTCGGCCCTGCCCGCCGAACTCCTGGGCCAGCGCCCGGACGTGGTCGCCAGTCGTTGGCAGGTGGCGGCCCAGGCCCGGGGCATCGACGTGGCCCATGCCGGTTTCTATCCCAACGTCGACCTGGTGGGCAGCATCGGCTTCATGGCCACCGGCGGCGGGGCCCTGGAGTTCCTCACCGGCAAGAAGCTCAACTACAACGTCGGCCCGGCCATCAGCCTGCCGATCTTCGACGGCGGCCGCTTGCGTTCGCAACTGGGTGAAGCCTCGGCCGGCTACGACCTGGCCGTGGCCAGGTACAACCAGACCCTGGTGGATGCGCTCAAGGGCATTTCCGACCAGTTGATTCGTCGTGAGTCCATGGACAAGCAGCAGTCGTTCGCCGCCGAGTCGGTGGCCGCCGCGCAGAAGACCTACGACCTGGCCACCGTGGCGTTCCAGCGCGGCCTGACCGACTACCTCAATGTGCTCAATGCCCAGACCCTGCTGTTGCATCAGCAACAGGTGCAACAGCAGGTCCAGGCCGCGCGCCTGGTCGCCCAGGCCGACCTGGTGACCGCCCTGGGCGGTGGCCTGCAAGCCGGTCGCGACGTGCCCTCCGACAAACAGATCCAAGCGCCCAAGACCCCGGCGGCCCTGGCCGTCCTTGATCACTGAAGCAGGTTTCGATGACTTCCTTGCCCGCACCCTTGCGCTGGCTGTATTCCCTTGAGTGGCGCCGGGGTTTCTTCGACTGGGCACGCAGCGACGGCGTGACCTGGGTCTATATCTTCAAGGTCCTGGCGGCGGCGTTCCTCACCCTGTGGCTGGCCATGCGCCTGGAGTTGCCGCAGCCGCGCACGGCGATGATCACCGTGTTCATCGTCATGCAGCCGCAGAGCGGCCAGGTGTTCGCCAAGAGCTTCTATCGCTTCCTCGGTACCCTGGCCGGCTCGGCGGTGATGGTGGCGCTGATCGCCTTGTTCGCCCAGAACACCGAACTGTTCCTGGGCTCGCTGGCGATCTGGGTCGGTATCTGCTCGGCTGGCGCTGCGCGCTATCGCAACTTCCGCGCCTATGGCTTCGTCCTCGCCGGCTACACCGCGGCCATGGTCGGCTTGCCGGCCCTGGCCCATCCGGAGGGCGCCTTCATGGCGGCGGTCTGGCGGGTGCTGGAGATCTCCCTGGGGATTCTCTGCTCGACCCTGGTCAGCGCCGCGATCCTGCCGCAGACCGCCAGTGCCGCCATGCGCAACGCCTTGTACCAGCGCTTCGGAGTGTTCGCGATGTTCGTCACCGACGGCCTGCGCGGCCGCAGCCAGCGCGATGCCTTCGAAAGCAGCAACGTGCGCTTCATCGCCGAGGCGGTGGGCCTGGAAGGGCTGCGCAGCGTGACCGTGTTCGAAGACCCGCACATGCGCCGGCGCAACGGTCGCCTGAGCCGCCTGAACAGCGAGTTCATGGGCATCACCACGCGCTTCAACGCCCTGCATCAGTTGCTCGAACGCCTGCGCAGCAGCGGTGCCGATCACGTGGTGGCGGCGATCAAGCCCGGGCTCTACGACCTGGCGGAGTTGCTGGACGGGTTCTCCGGGCGGGCCCTGACCAGCCCCGACGCGGCCCGCCTGGCCACGGCGCTGGCGGCCTATAAAGGCGAGCTGCCGGCGCGGGTGCGCAGTCTGCGCGCGGCGTTCCAGGACACCGCCCCCAGCGATGCCGAGCAACTGGACTTCCACACCGCCTACGAGCTGCTGTACCGCTTCGTCGACGAACTGCACAGCTACGCCCAGACCCACGCCTCCCTGGCCGAGCACAGCCATGAGCGCGAACGCTGGGACGAGCCCTACACCCCGCGGACCAACTGGCTGGCCTCGGCCGCCTCGGGGATTCGCGCCGCCTTCGTCCTGCTGGTGCTGGGCAGCTACTGGGTCGCCACCGCCTGGCCCAGTGGCGCCACCATGACCCTGATCGCCGCCGCCACCATCGGCCTGTCGGCCGCCACCCCCAACCCCAAGCGCATGGCGTTCCAGATGGCCTGCGGGACCTTCATCGGCGCCCTGGTGGGGTTCGTCGAGATGTTCTTCGTGTTCCCCTGGCTCGACGGTTTCCCGCTGCTGTGCCTGACCTTGGCGCCAGTGATCGTGCTGGGCTCGTTCCTGGCCTCGCGGCCCAAGTACGCCGGGGTCGGCCTGGGCTTGCTGATCTTCTTCAGCACCGGCTCGGTGCCGGACAACCTGACGATCTATAACCCCTACGCCTTCATCAACGACTACATCGCCATGGTCATGGGCATGCTGGTGTGCGCCGCGGCCGGGGCGATCATCCTGCCGCCCAACAGCCGCTGGCTGTGGCGCCGCCTGGAGCAGGACCTGCGCGGCCAGGTGGTGTATGCCATCAGCGGCAAGCTCAAGGGCCTGGCGTCGAGCTTCGAGAGCAGCACCCGCGACCTGCTGCACCAGGCCTATGGCCTGGCGGTGGGCCAGCCCAAGGTGCAGAGCGAGCTGCTGCGCTGGATGTTCGTGGTGCTGGAGGTCGGCCACGCCATCATCGAGCTGCGCAAGGAGCAGGCGATCCTCCCGGTGCACCCGGCCTATGCCGAATCCCAGCCCTGGCGCCAGGCGATCCGGGTCATGGGTCGCTCCCTGGTGCGGCTGTTCCTGCAACCGAGCCAGAGCAACCTGGAGCGCGGGCTGATCGCCGTTGACCACGCCATCAGCCGGGTCCAGGCCACCGACGAACCCTTCGCCCCGCACTTCGACACCTCGGCCTTGCGCCGGGTGAAGAGCTACCTGCATTTCATCCGTACTTCGTTGCTCGACCCGCAATCGCCGCTGGCGGCCTATGCCGTGGCCAAGCCGGCGGTGCCCGCGCCCCAAGGACCTGCACATGCCTCGTGAAATCGCCTTCCACGGCGTTTACATGCCGACCATGACCCTGATGTTCTTCATCGCCGCGGCCCTGGCCTGGGCCCTGGACCGGTTCATCTCCGGTTATGACCTGTATCGCTTCTTCTGGCACCCGGCGCTGCTGCGCCTGAGCCTGTTCTGCTGTCTGTTCGGCGCCATGGCGCTCACTGTCTACCGTTGAGACCCCCGCAATGAAAAAGTTCTTCAGCCTGCTCGCCACCCTGCTCGTGCTGGCCCTGGCCCTGTGGATCGGCCGTACCCTGTGGGAGCACTACATGTACACCCCCTGGACCCGCGATGGGCGGGTACGGGCCGACGTCATCAACGTCGCCGCCGACGTCACCGGCGAGGTGATGGACGTACCGGTCAAGGACAACCAGCTGGTGCACAAGGGCGATTTGCTGATGCAGATCGACCCCGAGCACTACCAGATCGCGGTCAAGCAGGCGCAATCGCTGGTGGCCTCGAAAAAGGCCACCTGGGAGATGCGCAAGGTCAACGCCCGGCGCCGCGCCGACCTGGACAGCCTGGTGATCTCCAAGGAAAACCGCGACGACGCCGGCAACATCGCCGACTCGGCCCTGGCCGACTACCAGCACGCCCAGGCCCAGCTGGAAGCCGCCGAACTCAACCTCAAGCGCACTCAGGTGCGGGCGGCGGTGGACGGCTACGTCACCAACCTCAACGTGCACCGTGGCGACTACGCGCGCATCGGCGAGGCGAAGATGGCGGTGGTGGACATGAATTCGTTCTGGGTCTACGGCTTCTTCGAGGAAACCAAGCTGCCCCACGTGCGCGTGGGCGACAAGGCCGATATGCAGTTGATGAGCGGCCAGGTGCTCAAGGGCCATGTGGAAAGCATTTCCCGAGGGATCTACGACCGTGACAACCCCGAGAGCCGCGAGCTGATCGCCGACGTCAACCCGACCTTCAACTGGGTGCGCCTGGCCCAGCGGGTGCCGGTACGCATCCACATCGACGAGGTGCCCGAGGGCGTGCTGCTGGCGGCGGGTATCACCTGCACGGTGGTGGTCAAGCAAGGGCGCGAGGAATGAGAGTTTGGGCGTTTGAGCTGACGGCATCGCGGGCAAGCCTCGCTCCTACAATGCGGGAACGTTGAACCTGGAGGAGCGAGCGGGTGGCGATCCGACTTGCCCGCGATGCTCTTGAGATCTAAAGCTTGCCGCTCAGGCCGAAGCGCTTCATCAAGGTCGACTCCAGCAAGCCCTTGGGCACAAGGTTGGCCAGCAGCGGCAGGGCGCGGCTGCCGTTGCCCAGGCGCACCAGGCGCGGCGGGTTGGGCTGTTGCACGGCCTTGAGCAGGCCGGCGGCGAATTCGCTGGCCGGGGTCGGCTTGTCCTGGGAAGCCTTGGCCCGGGAGCGGATGCCCTCGCGCAGCGGCCACCAGGGCGATTGTTCGTTGAGCAGTTGTTCGGCTTCATGCCCGGCATTCTTGGCAAAGCTGGAGGCGATGGCCCCGGGCTGTACTTCCATGACCCTGATGCCGAACGGCGCCAGCTCCATGCGCAGGGCATCGCTGAGCGCATGCACCGCGGCCTTGGACGCGCAGTAGGCGCCAGCGAACGGCGTCACCAGCACTCCCGAGACGCTGCCGATGTTCACCACCAGGCCACGGCTGCGGCGCAGCACCGGGAACAGCGCCCGGGTCACCCCGACCACGGCGAACACGTTGGTTTCGAACTGGCGCTGCAGGGCCTCCACGCCACCGTCCAGCAGCGGGCCCATGGCGCCGTAGCCGGCGTTGTTGATCAGCACATCGAGGCCGCCGTACTGCTGGTTGATGTTCTCGGCCAGGGCGGCCAGGGCCGCACCGTCATTCACATCCAGCTGCACCGCATGGAAGCCGGCGGCTTGCAGGGCGGCGACGTCCTCGGCCTTGCGGGCGCTGGGCATAACGGTGTAGCCGGCCTGTTTGAAGGCATCGGCCAGGGCGCGGCCGATGCCGCTGGAACAACCGGTGATCAACGCTACGGGCATGGCGCGGTCCTTGTGCTGGGCGATGGGAAGGGGATCAGCGAGAGAAACTACCCTGTAAACGCTCGGCGCGAAACTCCAGGGTTTGCGGGCGATAGCCCGGGCGTAGCGGTGGCAGGGGCAGGCAGTCCTGCCAGTTGGCGCCGGCCTGCAATTCGCCGGGGCCGCGATAGCGTGGGGCGCTGTACTGGTTGTCGGCGAGGTTCACTGTGTCGCCCGGGGCGTAGGCGGCGACGCGCCAGCGCAGTTCGGTCAGGGGCACCGGGTTGCCGTTGTTGAGCTTGACCTCTAGTGGGCGGTCGGCCGGGCAGTGTTCGGGGGCGTATGCCAGGCGCAGTTCCAGGCGCGCCAGCTGCTGGGCTTCGCGGTTGTCCAGCCAGACCACCCAGCCGGCCACCAGGGCCAGGCCGCAGGCGGCGGCCAGGGACACCGGGACGGCCTTGGAGGGGTAGCGCAGGAGCAGGACCAGCCAGGTGATGACCAGCAGAACGCCGATGAACATGACGCGAACCTCTGGGAAATGTGGGGGCATCCTACCTAAGCGTAGGTGGGGTTGGCGATGCAGGGGCTCGGCTCTTGATTTTCACCGATCTGCCAGAAGCCCAGAGGAAGTTGCTGGCTGAGCGCGCGGTCTGTCAACGATGAATGATCTTTGAGAAACAGCCATTGCAACCTGCCATGGCGATCATTGGCTCTATATGAAGAGCGACAAGGTGCCTTCTTCACGGAGCGTGTGGATGACCCATGGGGTGTATAATTTCCAGGCTTTGATAAAAGTCATGGGGTCGAATGATGGGCGTATCGCTGCAACAGATTTTCCACACTGCACAGGTTGATGACCTGAAGGCATTGGGGAAGTTTCTCGAAATAAAACGCTTTGTCGAGACCCAGCTTTACTTGAAGCTAGGCGCCAAAGGCTGGAACTCCTTGTTGCTGAGGTTGCAAACCATCCGTGCCTTGGAGAAATTGAGTTTCGATTATGAACATTATTCTCGCGCTACGAATTCTTATCCAGTCGCTCGAGCCAACGCATCGAAAATGATTGGTTTTGAAATAACGGCAAAAAACTGGATGGAGTTGAAGGATGCGCTTCACGGGATTTCGACATGCGTCACTCCCCGCGAGCTCGACCTGCATGAACGTTTCGAAAAGAAGAAACGCAAGAATTTCATGCATAGTTCAAGGCTGGAAGGCATCGAAATTCCTGCTTTTGACGAGAAACTCTCCCTGGAAAACATCCTGGCCAAACATGGACGGCAGTTGAATGGATAAGTATGACGCCTCTAACGATCATTACTGTTATCCCAGTTCATCGGTACTCAGGAACAAACTGAACATCCAGGTAATGGCGGACCTCGAGGCCGCTGAAAGAGATATCACGGCTGTCACAGTCAGTAGGGTCGTCTATGTGGCACCTCCCTACAGTCTCGAGAACTTTAAGGTATTGCATCGGAAACTGTTTTCAGATCTTTATGAATGGGCTGGGGAGTTAAGAAATGTTGATATCTCCAAGGGCGGGACTCGTTTCTGTAATTGCACGCGAATTGAAGCCGAGGCACTGAAGATTTTTTCCGATCTTCAAAAAGCAAATTGGCTGGGTGGTCTCGATAAAAAACGTTCTGTGAGAAGCTGGCGGAGTTCTATTGCGAACTCAACATGATTCATCCATTTCGTGAAGGCAATGGTCGAGTCCAACGACTATTTTTCGAACATCTCGCCTTATCTGCGGGCTATGAACTCGACTGGGAAGATGTCAGCCAGCCTGAATGGCTCGAAGCCAATATCAATGGGGTCTATGTGAACTACGCCCCCATGACAGAAATATTCAAGCGCATCGTAATCTCCCTGTAGCCGCTACCGTAGGTTGCGTACGGGTGCGCAGCGGCCGCTGGGTCTTGAATGTGCTGAAGGTCCTGCGGCCCTTGTCGCAGCCTCGCCCAGGCTCGACAGCGGCTTCAGAGGCAAAAAAATCCCCCGGTCCAACCGCCTGCGGATAGGGGACGCAGGCGACCGGAAGGGGGTTGAAAGGACTCGCTGACAACGACTATCTGCTTCTACTTGCAGCTTGCCGCTTGAAACTTGCTGCGGCCCTTATTGGGCGATGGTCTTCACCGAGACGCCGCGCTCCACCGGCGTCGAACGCCCGTAGATATCCTCGAACCGCTCAATATCGTCCTCACCCAAATAGCTGCCCGATTGCACTTCGATGATCTCCAGGGGGATCTTGCCGGGGTTGCGCAGGCGGTGCACCGAGGCGATGGGGATGTAGGTGGACTGGTTTTCGGTGAGCAGGAACACGTTTTCGTCACAGGTGACTTCGGCGGTGCCGCTGACCACGATCCAGTGTTCGGCGCGGTGGTGGTGCATCTGCAGGGACAGGCAGGCGCCGGGCTTGACCGAGATGTGCTTGACCTGGAAGCGCCCGCCCATGTCCACCGAGTCGTAGGAGCCCCACGGGCGGTAGACCTCGCAGTGGTTCTGGGTTTCGCTGCGGCCCTGTTCGTTGAGGGTGTTGACCATCTGCTTCACGCCTTGGACCTTGTCCTTGTGGGCGATCATCATGGCGTCCTTGGTCTCGACCACGACGATGTTCTCCAGGCCGATCACCGACACCAGCTTGCCGTTGCCGTGGATCATGCAGTTCTTGCTGTCCTGGATCACCACATCGCCCTTGCTGACGTTGCCGTCGGCGTCCTTTTCATGCACGTCCCACAACGACGACCAGCAGCCCACGTCGCTCCAGCCGGCGGTCAGCGGGACTACGCAGGCGCGCTGGGTCTTTTCCATCACCGCGTAGTCGATGGAATTGTCCGGGCAGCAGGCGAAGGTGGCTTCGTCGATCATCACGGTGTCCGGGTCCTGCTGGCTGCGCTCCAGGGTCAGCAGGCAGGTGTCGTAGATGTCCGGATCATGTTTTTTCAGCTCTTCGAGGAAGCGGCTGGCGCGGAACAGGAACATGCCGCTGTTCCAGAAGTAGCCTCCGGCCTGGACGAACTCGGTGGCGCGTTGTTCATCGGGTTTCTCGACAAAGTGCGAGACCCGGCTGACGCCCTCCGGCAGCAGCGCATCGTGGGTGGACTTGATGTAGCCGTAGCCGGTTTCCGGCTTGGTCGCCGGTACGCCGAACAGCACCATCTCGCCGCGCTCGGCGGCCACGGTGGCCAGGGCCAGGGCCCGCTGCAGGGCCTTCTGGTCGTCCATCACGTGGTCGGCCGGCAGCACCAGCATCAGCTCGTCGCGACCTTCGTTGACCAGCATCATCGCGGTCAGGGCCACGGCCGGCGCGGTGTTGCGACCGAAAGGCTCCATCAGGATGCGCTGGGCTTCGAGGCTGCGGTTGCTCAATTGCTCGTTGACGATGAAGCGGTGATCCTTGTTGCAGACCACGATCGGCGTGTCCATGCCTTCGAACACCAGGCGCTCGAGGGTTTGCTGGAACAGCGTATGTTCGCCGGTCAGGGCGAGGAATTGTTTAGGGAACTGCTTGCGCGAAAGCGGCCAAAGACGTGAGCCGCTACCACCTGACAAGATCACCGGAATCATGTTGTTACTCCTAATAAATGCAGTTGGGAGCCGCAAGCTGCAAGCGACAAGTTAAAAGCTCTTCACTTGCCGCTTGAGGCTTGTGGCTGATAGCTCGCGCGGTTAGCGCGTTGAGACTGGGCGTTTCACCCACACTGGCGACAGGTTGCTGCCGCTGCCGGTGACGTAGAGCACCGCCGCTTCGCCGCGCTCCAGGGCCACGGGCTTGAGGTCGCTGACCTTCTTCTGGCCGTCGTACAGGGCGAAGCTGACCTTCACCGGGTTGATCTCGCGTTCGCCGCGGCCCTTGGCGGCCACGGCCTGGACCACGTCGGTCTTGCCGTCGGCGGTCTTGAGCGTTAGGGCCTGGTCGCTGAGGTTCTGCACTCGCACCAGGGATTTCTGCTTGTTCTTGAACGGCGGTTCCTCGATCAGTTGCGGCTGGCCGCTGGCGTTGTTGACCAGGGTGTAATAGTGGTCGGCGGCCAGTTTCACCGGCACGCTCTGGCTGCCGACCTTGGCGGTGTAGTCGCCGCCGGGCATGAAGCTGAAGTCGCTGCTGGCCAGCGGCGCGACGTCGTTGACGTTGGTGCTGCCGATGGTGGCGCTGACTTCGCTGTTGCTGGCGTTGTAGATGCGCACGAAGGTCGAGCCCTTGGGCGCGGTGGGGCCGTACAGCGCGGCGTCACCCCCGGCGAAGGCGGGCAGGGACAGGACGCTCATGCCGGCAGCCAGGGTGATGGCCTTGGCGAGACGACGCGGATTGATAGTGCAATTCATGGGTGTCACCTCTCTTTTTCAGTTGTGTGCCCGGTCGGGCGTCTCGGATGTGTTGAGTGCAGCTACGTTTTGTTGGCCGGGCTGGGTAGAAGCTGCTGCGCTCGGCAATCCAGCGTTAAAAACAGGCTCGGACTGCTCATTTACAGCTCGTAAACTCCGCGTCCTCGCCTGTTTTTGCCTTGTCTTACCTTCGCTCGCGACGCTTCTACCCGGCCCGGCTTGGGCACCGGCTTGCTTGAGCTCTGCGACCCACTGCGGGTCGGCGTCGCCGATTTCGTTGTTCACCGGCAGGTAGCGTTCGGGGAATTCCCAGATCAGCACCTGGGGCGGGTGGTTCTTGAAGTCGTCGCTCTTGAGGTAGCTGAGCATCGGCAGGATCGGGCCGTGGCCGTCTTCGGCGTAGCTCAGCACATCGCTGTGCAGGGCCTGCTTGAGGGCGCCGACGAAGTTCCAGTTGGGGTTGGCGCTGTAGCTGGTACCCACCAGGGTCACGGGCACTTCGTGGTCGGCGAACAGCTTGTCTGCGGCGTCGGCCTGTTCCCCGGCGGCGTGGGTCACGCGTTTTTGCAGGGGCTCCGGGGCCGGCATCAGGTTCTCGAACAACGGGTCCAGGGGCAGGAAGCGCCGCAGGTCGCCCTGGTGCTTGACGGTCTCCTGAGTCTGGGTGACGAAGCGTTGCGGCTGGCCACTGAGCGGCGCCTGGCGGGCGATGGCCTGGGCCAGTTGGCGGGCGACGACTTCGGCGCCGGCCGGGGTCCAGTGGGTGTCGGTGCGCAAGAACACTGGCTGGCCCTGTTGCTTGGCCTGTTGCAGAGGCCCCAGCAGGTCGGGGGCGAGGATCTTGTCGGCGGCCACCCGGGCATGGAAGTCCTGGTAGAGGTTGGCGTGGATGCGCGCCGGGCGCACGGTGTCCAGGTGTTCCGGATACAACCGCACCTTGGCCGGGACGATCGCCATCACCAGTTTCACCCCGTGCTGTTTCAAGGTCTGGCGCACGCCCTCCACCAGGGCATAGTTACCCTGCAGGTTGAGCTCCTCGTTGACCACGGGGTTGAACTCTTCATCGCTGTACAGCCACTGGTCGCGGCCGAGGATCACCCCCGGGCGGCCTTCGTTGAACAGCTTGAAGTCCAGGGCGGCCCAGAGGTTGGTACCCAGGCGCTTGATCGGGAACTGGTCGTCGTAGTGGGTTTCCACCGCCTTGGTCCAGCGCCCGTCGAGCACGGTGGCGTCGCTGTTGGTGCTGAAGCCGAAGAAGCTGCGCGCCGACCACAGCCCCAGGACCAGCAGGGTCAGCAGGAACAGTGCGACGTAGAACAGGCGTAATGAGCGGGTCATGAGCGGCCTCCTCAGAACTGGAAGTACAGGAACGGCGAGAAGCTTTGCGCCGAGAGTTTGAGAATCGAGGCGATGAACAGCAGCAGCACCAGGGCGCGCATGGCATAGCGCGACCAGTCGGCGCTCCAGTAGGCCGGTTGCACCTGGGCCTCGCGGCCGACGATATAGCCCGGTTGGTGGATGCTGCCGGGGTTGTCGCCGGGCGCTGCCTTGATCAGGCCGGGTTGGGCGGTGGCCGGGCCATCGGCCCGGGTGTCCAGGGCCGGGCCGGCTTCGGGCTTGCTCTTGGTCGGTGCCGGGTTGCGATACAGGTCACGCAGGCCGAAGAGCGCCAGGGTGATGTAGGCCACCACCAGGGTCGCCACTTGCAGGCCGGTGAGGCTGGCACGGTTGAGTTCCGACAGCGACCAGTCGCCGAAGCTGAACATGGCGCCGTACATGCGCCCGGCCACGTGCAGGTTCTCGGCGCGGAAGATCACCCAGCCCATCACCACCAGCAGGAAGGTCAGGGCCCAGCGGATCGGGTTGAGGCTGCGTGGGCTGGTGTTGATGCCCAGGGCCTTCTCGATGGCCAGCCACATGCCGTGCCAGGCGCCCCAGACGATGTAGGTGAAGTTGGCGCCGTGCCACAGGCCGCCCAGGAGCATGGTCAAGAATAGGTTGCGATAGGTGATCAGGGTGCCTTTGCGATTGCCGCCCAGGGTGATGTACAGGTAGTCGCGCAGCCAGGTGGACAGGCTGATGTGCCAGCGCCGCCAGAACTCGGTGATCGACTGGCTGATGTAGGGCTGCTTGAAGTTTTCCATGAAGCGAAAGCCCATCATCAACCCCAGGCCGATGGCCATGTCGCTGTAGCCGGAAAAGTCGAAGTACAGCTGCGCGGTGTAGGCCAGGGCGCCCAGCCAGGCGTCACCCGTGGTGGGGTGTTGCAGGGCGAAGCAATGGTCGGCGACCACCGCCAGGGTGTCGGCGATGAACACCTTCTTGATGAAGCCCTGCATGAAGCGCGTGCAGCCTTCGGAGAACTTGTCCAGGGTGTGGGTGCGATGGTTGAACTGGTCCGCCAGGTCGCGAAAGCGCAATACGGGGCCGGCGATCAGGTGCGGGAAGATCGCCACGAACGCCGCGAAGTCGATCAGGTTGCGGGTCGCCGGGGTGTCGCCGCGGTAGACGTCGATGATGTAGCTGATGGACTCGAAGATGTAGAACGAGATACCGATCGGCAGCAGCACGTGGGTCAGGATGAACGGCTCCAGGCCCATGGCGGTCATGATCGCGTTGAGGCTCTCGACGCCGAAGTTGGCGTACTTGAAGTAGCCGAGGATGCACAGGTCCACCGCCACGCCGAGCAGCAGCCAGCGCTGGGCGGGCTTGGTCCTGACGCCGGCGGCGCCGACCTTCAGGCCGATCCAGTAGTTCCACAAGGTGACCGCGGCGAACAGCGCGAGGAAGTCCACCCGCCACCAGGCGTAGAACACGTAGCTGGCGATCAGCAGCAACAGGTTGCGATAGCGTTGCCCGCTCACGTAGTACAAGCCAAGGAACACCGGCAAGAACAGGAACAGGAACACATTGGATGAGAAAACCATCCCGATCTCTCCATGTTTAACCAATAGTCAGGGCCGCAGCCCCCCAAACCCCCCCGTGGAAAACCATGGGAGGCGTATTGCATTCACCGACGCCGTCTGGCGTGCGCATCGACCGCAACGCCCCCTGTAGGAGCGGCCGGTCGACGCTCGATTGCCCGCGATGAACGATGACGCGGACCGGCGCTTGGACCGAGGTGCCTTGATCGCGGGCAAGCCTCGCTCCTACGGGTTATGAGCCCTTCTTGCCCTTCTCGAAGGCCGGGTCGTAGACCTTGGTCAGGTCGCCGCCCAGGCGGAAGGTCTTGAACGGCTGCATCTTGTGCTTGCGTTCCAGCACATCCGGGGCGCAGGTGTAGAGGCTGCAGAAGGGCTCGAGCCAGGCGAATTTCGCGTCGACCTTGAGGTCGGTCATGTCCTGCTGCTTGCCGTTCTTGCGCTCGAAGGTGTCCGGGTCCTTGACCCCGGCCAGCACCCGCTCGCCCAGGCGCTTGAGCGCGCCGTGGTTTTCCTGGCGCAGGTCGACGCCGTTGACCTGGGCGAAGCTGGCGATCATCGCCAGCGGCGGCAGGGCGTAGTTGTGGTAGGCCAGGGCCCGTTGCTGACGCTTGAGTTCGTTGGGTAGGTAGCCGTCGGCGTCGACCTGGCCGGCGCCGATCTTGTATTCCTTGACGGCCCAGTCGAACAGGTCGCGGCGGTTGGTGGCCACGGCGGTGGCCATCACCGACCAGGCGGCCCAGTAGGAATGGTTGTTGGTCTTGTCCAGGGGCAGGTTGTCCCAGTCGCTGACCACCTGGTCGGCCATCTTGCCGAACCAGGCCTCGATCTTCTGCGCCTGCTCCTGGTGAGTGGCCAGGGGATGGGAGTCGGAGAACTTCAGCCGCAGGTAGGCCGAGGCCATGCTGCCCAGGGCCCATTTGCGCATGGACTTGCCGGTGTGGTTGAAGTCCTTGGACATCAGCGCGTCGGCCTGCGCCCAGGCACTGAGCCAGGCGAGGGTGCAGTCCAACTGTTGCGGGCGACCGTCGCGCATGAACTGCATGACCTGCTTGCTGGTGCCGCGCTCGATCTTGGTGATGTCCGCGGTGCTGTCATGGAAGGCCTGCTGCGATTGCACGTTGAGGGTCGCCCGGGCCTTGTCCGAGCCTTCGTACTTGCTGCGAAACTGCAGGGCGCCGGTGTAGGGCGCCGGCATCGCGTCGCAGCCGTCGCGGTCGTCGCTGGTCTTGAACTTGTCCACCGGGGCGTAGTAGCCCTGGGGCGGGCGCAGCGGCGCGGCGGCCTGGGCACTGCCGGCGACCATCGCCAGGCCCAGCAGGCCCGGTATCAGTAGTTGTGTCACGCGTGTGCTGTGCATGGATAACCTCACTGCCCGATCCGCGCGGTGCGTTGCTCGGCGCTCGGGAACACGTTGCGTTTGCAGATTTTCGCTTCGACCTTCTGCCCGGCGGTGCCGGCCTCGGGGCCCTGGATTTCCACCGCCAGCAGGTTTTGCGCGGCCCAGTCCTCGTCGGTACGCAGTTCGAAGGCGAAGCGCCCGTCGGTGTCGGATGTCTCCGGTTTTTCGATCTTGATGTCCTCGTGCCGGCCGTTCATGTACCAGAGGGTGGCCTGCAGGGTTTTCACCGAGGTGTCGGCGAAGCGGATGTCCACCTGGTGGGCGCTGTTGCGCAGGTCCTTGTTCTGGCTGTTGACCAGCAGTTCGTTCTTGCCGGGCTTCAAGGTGGTGCTGGCGCTCATCTGCGCCGGCTTGCCTTCGCAGCCGTTGTCCAGCAGCGCCATCATCTGCCGATAGATGGTTTCCTGGTCCAGGCGGTACAGCGGCGAGAACTCCCAGATCAGGATCTTCGGCGGGGTCTTCTGGAACTCCTCGCTGCCCAGGTATTGCAGCATCGAGCCTTCCAGGCCGCCGCCGGGGAAAGCGACGTTGAGGATGTCGGCGCCGATGGCCTCTTCCAGGAAGCCGGCGAAGTTGTAGTTCTTGCCGCTGTGGCTGGTGCCCACCAGGGTGATCTGCGGGTTGCCGGAGTCGCCGAACAGGTCGCCGTCGCCGGCCTCGCCCTTGGGCTCGGTGGTGAACTGGTCCATGTACTGGATCGCATAGCTGGTGCCGCACAGTTGCCCGGCCATGTTGTGCAGGGTGCCGGTCTTGCCCATGCGTCCGGATTTGTGGGTCTCGAATTCGCGCCGGGGAATGTCGGCGAACGCCGGCAGTTGCTTGACCTTGTCGGCGACGATTCGCGCCGTGCGCTGGGCGCCGTAGGGGGTCCAGTGCTGGTCGCCACGGAAGTAGAAGTCGTGGGCCGGCAGGGTCTCGGGCAATTGCTCATCGGTCAGCGGCGACAGGTCCGGGACCACGTAGCCCATCTGCGCGAAACGCCCGAGCATGGCCTTGTAGTTGGCCAGGGCCTTGTCGTAGTCGAAGCGGGCTTTTTCCGCCGGGTTGAGCTTGTTGCGGTTCACCAGGCCGCGGGTCGGCTGGTAGACCACCACCAGTTCCACGCCCTTGCTCTTGAAGGCGTCGTGCAACTGCTTGAGGCGGCGGTAGCCTTGCGCGGTGGTGTCGAACTCGGTACGCAAATCCTCCTGGGTTCGGAACAGCCAGTCGCCCTGGGCCTGCACCAGGGTGGTGAAGTTCTGCTGGTAGCGGGTCACGTAGTTCTTCGCATCGTGGGCGGCCGGGCACAGGTTGCAGCATGGCTCGGCCTTGAACGACGGCGCGGCGACCTCATCGGCCCGGGCCGTGGCGCTGGCGGCGAGGATGCCCGCGGCGAGGGCCGACAAGCCCAGGAATTTGATCAAGTGTGGGTGCATGCAAGTCATCCTCAATCGCGCATTTCGGTCTGGCGTTCGACGGGGTCGATCAATACGGCTTTGCGCTGGCGTACCAGCAGGTCGAGAATTTCGTCCTGGCGCTCGCCCAGCACGCCGGAGAAGCTGATGCCGCTGCTCTTGGTCGGTGCCAGCATCGACACCCGGTACAGCTCCACGCTCAGGGGCGAGTCGATGGACATCGGGCCGCTGCCGTTGGCCGCCAGCTCGCCGCCGACCACGATCAGCGAGACCTGGGCATCGAACGGGTCGAGCTTGATGTCGCGGTCGGTGTCGGTCAGGTCCTTGATATGGCCGTAGACCCCGGTCAGGCCGTTGGCCATGGCGACGTTCTCGTAGAGGCGGATGTTGACGCTGTTGCGGATGCGGATGCCGTGGCGCCGATTGCTGACCACCTTGTTGCCGTAGATCAGGTTGTCGGCACTCTCGTAGAGGGTGATGCCGTCGGTGTGGTTGCGGTAGATCTCGTTGTAGGCGATCAGGTTGTTGATGCTGTTACGGTCGATCACCAGCCCCGAGAGGTGGTTGTCGTAGCTGCGGTTGTTGAAGATGAAGCTGTCGTTCACCTCCCGGGAAATGATGATGCCGTGCTTCTTCCGGGTGCCGTAGACGGTGTTCTCGGCAATGATCAGGCCATGGGAACGGTCGTGGGGGTCGATGCCGTAGACGATGTTGTCGCGGTAGGTATTGCCCTTGAGCACGAAGCCTTCGGTCTCGTAGCAATAGAAGCCGTACCACATGTCCGAGAACTCCGAACCGATGATCCAGCCAGTGGGCTCGGGACGCTTGAGCACCTTGGCCATGTTCGGCGTGTACTGGGAAATGCTCACCCCGTAGGACTTGGAATTGGCGTAGCCGAAGCTCGCCATCTTGCTGTTGGCGATGTAGGTCTGGGTGCCGCCCCAGGCCAGCAGGAAGGGGCGAAACTCCTTGGCCGAGCGGAAGGTCGCCGGGCCGTTGTCCTTCTCGCGCCAGCCGGTGACCTGGGTATCGCGCACGAACAGCTGGCCATCGTTGACCAGGAACGCGCCGGCTTCCTGGGACAGGCGCAGCTCGCGGGTCTGCTGGTCGATCTCCAGGATGCCGTGGCGCCCGACCACGATCGGCAGGCGGGCCAGGTAGACCCCAGGGGCGGTTTCGCTGATGTACTGCTTGGGCAGCTTGCCTGCCAGGTCCTTGAGGTTGACGTAGCCATCGTCGACGAAGATCGCCTGGGGAATGCCGTGCTGGCGCACCACCCATTCGGCCATCTTGTTGTCGCCGCCGATGAAGTCCTTCAGGGCGTCTTCCTGCATCATCCGCCGCACGCTGATCTTGCCCGGCTTGCTGCGCACGATCTTCGCCGCCACGGCTTCGGCGGTGTAGCCGGAAAGGTCGGGCAGGGTCGGCTTGGCCAGGGCCAGCGGTTCGCTGGGGGCGCTGCTGACGGTGTAGGTCTTGGCCTGTTGCAGCTCCTTGACGACGGTCGGCGCCTTGGCCGTCTCGACGTTGCCCAGGGCCGTGCCGCTGGCCAGCAGCAGGGCACCGGCCAGCAGGCCCAGGGAGCCTTTGTGCAGCGGGGTGTGGGGATGGCGATGCATCTGGGGGACTCCGTTCATGGCTGGCCTCAGAAGCGCCAGATCACGTCGATGAAGGCGCGGTGCATATAGGAGTCGACGTCCTTGCCGTAGGCGTCGCCGGGCTTGAACACGCCCCCGCGAAAACGCACCAGGGCTGCGGGCTCGTCGATCGACTGGCTCAGGGCCGCCGGCAACAGGCCTTGCTTGAAGTACTTGGTGACCACCAGGTCCATCTCCTGGCCAAGGTCCTTCTTGCCGTCTTGCAGGGGGAGCGAGGTGCTGCCCAGCAGGGCGCCGGTGCTGTCGTCGTAGTCGTTGTGCACGGCATTGATGCCGTTGCTGCCCACCGGCTTGTTGCCGTCCACGCGCCAGAACTTGTGGTAGAGCAGGCTGGCGTCGTAGTCCTCGCGCAACTGCCAGGAGCCGAACAGAGTGGCGGTCTGGGTGTTGTTCAGCTCGCCACGAAAGGCTTCGCCGAAACGGTGCACCCGCGAGCGGGTGCCGGTGAAGTTCGAGCGGTTGCTTTGCAGGCCGTTCTGCTCGTACTCGGCGCTGGCCCGGGCATAGGCCGCGCCCACTTGCCAGTTCGGGTCCAGGCGCAGGCGCACGCCCAGGTCGGTGGCCCAGCCGTTGAGGTTTTCACCACGCTTGGCCTGGGTCGGGCGGCTGCCGTCGGCATTCAGCGGGTTGACCGTGTCGCGGTCGCCGCGCATGCCGGTGAGGCTGGCCCAGTAGTTGACAGTGTTGGTGTTGCGCCAGTTATAGGCGTCGCTGTTGGCCTCCAGGCCAAGCCAGGTCAGGTCGCCGTTCTGTTGCTTGTCCAGCGGGTCTCTGGCCTCTCCGGGCTTGGCATAGTCGAGCTTGCCGTCATCGTGGGTATGGTGGGCGCGAATGCCCACCCACTGGCCGGGCGTCCACTGGTAGGCGACGTCGGCGTAGGCGTGCAGGCGGTCCTTGTCCTTGGGCGCCAGTTCCTTGAGGTCGGTGCGGTATTCACTGAAGCGCTCGGCCAGGCCCAGGTTGGCCCGCAGCAGGGTGGTGTCGAAGGTCCAGTTCAGCGCTTCGATGTTGGTGTCGCGCCATTGCCCGTCGTCGTTACGCAGGCGCTGGCGGCCGAACTTCAGTTGCTCGCCGGGGTAGGCGGTGAAGCCGCTGTAGCCGACCCAAAATTCGCGCAGGGCCAGGTAGTTCTTCTTGGCCTTGCGGTCGTCGTTGGCCGACTGCTGGCTGGCATCGTCGCTGGATTGTTGCAGGGTGTCGGTCTCGATCACGTCGGTGGAGGTCACCGCCTGGCCCATGGCATAGGCGCTCCAGTTGCCGCTTTCGCCATAGACCCAGGGCCGCAGGTCCAGGCCGATGCCGTTGACGTCGCCGCCACCCTGGGTACCCAGGTCGCGGTCGTCCTCCGATTGCGCGGTGATCTTCACTTCCAGGCCGAAGTTCTTGGTCTCGCTCAGTGCCGCGAAAGAGGGTGTCGACCAGGCCAGGGCGCAACCCAGGGCAAGCCCCAGCTTCGACAGGCGCAAGGGGGCCTGGCGGTCGCAGCCTGCGGCAGCGGCTACAAGGGCGCGCGTGGGCAATGGGATGTACTTCATAGGGATTCCTCGCCGTCTTCTTCCTGCAGGGCCTGCAGTTGCAGCGTGCTCTGGGCCAGGGTGCCGCGTACGGCCTGTTCCTGTTGCAGCAGGCGCTGGGCTTCGGCGCGTTGGCCGGGGGGCAGTTGTTCATCGAGTTGTTGGGCCAGTTCGTTGGCCTGGGGGGTGTCCTGGACCTTGGCCAATTGGCTGAAGACGTAGGCATTGACCGGGTCGGGCCGGGTGCCGCGGCCCTGGGAAAACAGCTGGGCAATGGCGAAGTCGGCGCTGTTCTGGCCGTTGCGGGCAGCGGTCAGCAGGTGGTCCAGGGCCTTTTGCGGATACACCTGGCCCAGGTAGCCACGGCGGTAGATCTGGCCCAGGTAGTAGTCGGCGGCGACCTCGCGGCCCTGGGCTTGCTTGAAGTGTTGCTCGGCCACCTTGGCATCGGCCGGCACCCACTTGCCCTCGTAGTAGAGCTTGCCCAGCAGCAGTTCGGCGCGAGGCTGATCGGCGGCGCGGCCGTTGTCCAGGTACTTCATCATTTGCTCGACATCGCCCAGTTCGGGGAAGTCGTAGAGCAGTTGCGCCAGGCTGACCCAGGACGCCGGGTACACCGGGGCCACTTGCTCGAGCAGGGCCTGGGCGGTTTTCTCGTCGGGCTTGCCGAGGCTGGCGTCGCCCAGGACCCGGGCCACGCTGTCGACCCGCTGGGCGCTGACGGTGCCACGGCCATGGCTGGCTTGCAGTTGCTTGAGCAGCTCGGCTTGCTGCTCGGCCTGGTCGCGCTTCTGGTAGACGGTGGCCAGCTCGACGTAGCAGATGTCGGTGCTGTTCAGGGACGCCTTGCAGATCTTCTCCACCTCATCCAGATGTTGGTCGTAGGTGCCCTGGGTGCGATACAGCAGGACCTGGGCCAGCCCGGCCTCGGGGTAGCCGGCGGCGCGCCATTGGCCGATCTGCCGCTGGGCGTCGACGTTGGGGAAGCTGTGGGGATATTGCAGGTAGAGCATCGCCAGGGGGATCAGGGTGTTGCCTTCGCCGTTGGCGAAGGCCTTCTGCAGCAGGCCCTCGGCTTCGTGCCGTTCGGCTTCGCTGGCCCCGGGCTTGGTCGCCAGCAACCGGCCCAGGCGCGCCTGGGCCCGTGGCGAGGTATCGGCGGCGGCGCGGTAGGTGGCCTCGGCCTGCTTGATCTGCGCCGGGTCGCGGCTTTCCACCTGGATATCCGCCAGGCCCACTTGCGCCTCGCTATAACCCAGGTCCGCCAGCTGGCGATAGTTCTGCTGCGCCAGGGCGGTGTCGCCGCGCTTGAGGGCCTCGTTGGCCAGGCGCTGGTCCGGCAGGCCGGCGCAACCGGCCAGGGCCAGGGCGGCCACCAACGGCAACACCGCGAGTTGGGTAGGCGTGTTCATGGTTACAGACCCGCGGCCATGGCTTTGTCGATCAGCCAGTTCATCGATGGCCCGCGGTCACTGCTGACTTCCACCGGGCGGCCGGCGAACTCGCTGCCCAGGGGCGCGTCGGGCTTGATCTGCACGCGGATATCCGAAGACAGGTCGTTGCCGTTGAGGCTGGTGCTGCTGACGATGGTGCCGGTGCGCACCTGGTCTTCCCCGGCGACCTGCAGGTTGACCTTGGTGCCCGGGCGCACGTCGCCGAACTGACGGTAAGAGAAGCGCGCCTCGACGGTGGCCAGGCTGCCCCGTGGCACCAGTTGGTAGATCACGTCGCCCTTGCTGGCGTACTGACCGTCGGCCACCAGCTGCTGGGCCACGGTGCAGTCGCAGGGCGAGGTCAGGGTGCCGGTCATCTGCTTGCCGAACAGCTCCTCGACCTTGGCCGGCTGCAACTGGTTCTCGTCCAGGTGGCCCTTGAGCACATCCAGCATGCTGGTGCTGAAGCTGGCCAGGGGCGCGCCCTTGGCCACGTTGCCGTTGGCCTGCACCAGGCTTTGCACGGTGCCGTCGCGCGGCATGGTCACGTTCATTCCCGGCACGTTCACCAGGCCGGCCTCGGCGTGGCTGACGAAGTACAGGCCATACACCGACTTGAGGATGAAGCCGAAGGCGGCCAGGCCGACGATGAAGATCCCGGCGCTGAAGGTCACGGCCCGCAGGCGGCCCAGGGGACTCATGCCGCTGCCGTTGTCCTTGTTCTTGCGCGCCTTGGTGAAGTTGTCGCGCTGCAGGGTGGCGAGCACGTCGCCCATGCTGACGAGGTCGCCGGCCAGGTGCGAGGTGATCAGGTGGCGCAGGGTGGCGATGTCCTGGGGTTCCAGGTTCTGGAACTGGCAGCCGACGCGGCCGCTCTGGCGGTCGAAGGAGCGCACTTGCAGCTCCACGTCCATGGCCAGGCCGAGGTTGTCGATGACGAATTGCAGGCGGCCCTTGTGCACGCTGCCCACGGCCAGCAGTTGTTGCCCGGCGTTGAAGCTCAGGCCACCGGCGGAGAGGTCGTGGAGCCGCACTTCCAGGGGCTTGGCCTCGGTGCCGAAGAAGCGCAGCTTGGCCGGGATCCTGACCCGGGCGTGCTGGCGCTGGGCTTCGGATTCATGCACTACGTTGACGTTGACGGCGGTGTTCATAGGGTCGATTTCCTAGTTCATTCAGGCAGGGCGGTTCAGACCATCAGCAGCAGTACGGCGACGAATACGCTGCCGGCCGAGAAGGTCATGGTCCGGGACGACCAGGTGTTGAACCAACGTTGAAAACTGGCGAGGTCGCGGGTCAGCTTGGTGTCCTGGCGGGTCCAGGATTGCTGGTCGAGGCGGAAGAACACGTAGATCTTCACCAGGGCCCCGACGATCTGGTTGTAATAGAGGATCAGCGGATAGGCCGGGCCGATCCGGTGCCCCGAGCAGGACAGCAGCAGGGTCAGGATCAGTCGGGTGATGCCGATCCACAGCAGGTAGGCGAGGATGAACGCGGTGCCGTACTTGAAGCTGGCGATGATGGCCACCGTCAGGCCCAGCAGCGAGGTCCACATCGATACCCGCTGGTCGAACAGCACCACGCTGGTGAACAGGCCCAGGCGCTTGATCCCCAGGCCCAGGGCCCGGGAGTTCTGCCGCAGGTTGTTGCCGTACCAGCGGAACATCAGCTTGCGGCTGGCCTTGATGAAGCTCTTTTCCGGCGGGTGCTCCACGGTGTTGATCGCCGCGTCGGGCACGTAGAAGGTGTCGTAGCCCAGGCGCATCAGGCTGAACCAGCTGGACTTGTCGTCGCCGGTGAGGAACTTGAAGCGGCCCAGGCGCCAGTGTTGCAGGGAGTCGCTCTCGACGTCGGCGATGAAGTCCGGGTCGGTGACCACGGTGGCGCGAAACACCGACATGCGCCCGGTCATGGTCAGCACCCGCTTGGACAGGGCCATGGAACACATGTTGATGTGCCGCTGGGCGAAGCGCAGCTTGTGCCACTCGCTCATGATGTAGCCGCCGCGCACTTCGCAGAATTCGTTGGTGGTCAGGCCGCCGACATTGCCGAACAGCTGGAACCAGGGCACGGTCTTGCGCACCACGCCTTCGGCCAGCACGGTGTCGCCGTCGATCACCGCGACCACGGCACGCTCGTCCGGCAGGTGGCGGGAGATGGCGCGGAAGCCGAAGGCCAGGCCGTCGCGCTTGCCGGTGCCGGGAATGCGCACGAAGTCCAGCTTGACCCGCTCGGGCGGGTTCAGCCGCGCCCACAGGCTCTTGATCAGCAACTCGTCGGACATCTCCACGATCGAGCAGACCACGGTCGTGGGGAAACCGCAGTCGATGGCCTCGCGGATCACCGAGCCGTAGACCTGGGCGGTGGTCAGCGCCTCGATGCGAAAGCTGGTGACCATCAGGTACACATGGGACGGGTCCGCCGCCTTGCCGAGCTTGTGCACCTTGCGCCGCAGGTGTGGGTAGACCACGTAGAGGAACAGCATGCCGCGCACGAAATGCGTGGCGCCCATGGAGTAGCGCCAGATGCCCACGGCGCCGATCAGGAAGATGAAGTCCTTGGACTGCGAGTCGAAGGTCGAGGCGGGCAGCAGCAGGGCCATCCCCATCAACAGACTCAGGTAGAACAGCCAACCGGCGGCCTGGAGCAGGCAGTGTTTTAGCCTGTGCATAATCAACGTCCTAAAATCAGTTGCAGGCTCCAAGCGGCAAGCTGCAAGCGCGGTGCTCTCACTTGCGGCTTGAAGCTCGGAGCTTGCCGCTGCCGTTACCAGCAAATGCCTTCGGTACGGCCCTGGGCGCAGGTCGGCTTGGACATGAAGCCCACCAGGTCGACGACCTGCTTGCCGTGGGGGACGTCCTCGACCAGGGGGCGGAACTTCTCGTCGCGGTTGCCCAGGATGATCAGGTCGGAATGTTCGATCACGGCGTCGAAGTCCGAGTCGAGCAGGGACGAGACGTGGGGGATCTTCGATTCGATGTAGTCCTTGTTGGCGCCATGGACCCGGGCGTACTCGACGTTGCGGTCGTAGATGCGCAGGTCGAAGCCCTTGCCGATGAGCATTTCTGCCAGCTCCACCAGCGGGCTTTCCCGCAGGTCGTCGGTGCCGGCCTTGAAGCTCAGGCCGAGCAGGGCGACCTTGCGCTTGTCGTGGCTTTCGACGATGTCGAAGGCGTTCTGCACCTGGGATTCGTTGCTGCGCATCAGCGAGTTGAGCAGTGGCGCCTGTACATCCAGGGCACCGGCGCGGTAGGTCAGGGCACGCACGTCCTTGGGCAGGCACGAGCCGCCGAAGGCGAAGCCCGGGCGCATGTAGTACTGGGACAGGTTGAGGGTCTTGTCCTGGCAGACCACGTCCATCACTTCGCGGCCATCGACGCCCACCGCCTTGGCGATGTTGCCGATCTCGTTGGCGAAGGTGACCTTGGTCGCGTGCCAGACGTTGCAGGTGTACTTGATCATCTCGGCGACCTCGATGTCCTTGCGGATGATCGGCGCGTCGAGTTCTTCGTAGAGCGCTTGCAGCATGTCGCCGGAGGCCTGGTCGAGCTGGCCGATGACGGTCATGGGCGGGAAGTCGTAGTCCTTGATCGCGGTGCTTTCGCGCAGGAACTCGGGGTTGACCGCGACGCCGAAATCGACACCGGCCTTCTTGCCCGAGCAGTCCTCGAGGATCGGGATCACCACGTTCTTCACCGTGCCCGGCAAGACGGTGCTGCGCACCACCACGGTATGGCGGGTGGCCTTGTCGCGCAGGACGAAACCGATTTCGCGGCATACCGATTCGATGTAATCCAGTTCCAGGTCGCCGTTCTTCTTGCTCGGGGTGCCGACGCAGATCATCGACAGGTCGGTATCGCGGATGGCTTCGGCGAAGTGGGTGGTGCCGCGCAGGCGGGCCGTGCGGATTCCTTGCTCCAGGAGTTCACCCAGGCCCGGTTCGACGATCGGCGACTTGCCGGCATTGATCAGGTCGATCTTGTCTTTGGAAATATCTACGCCAACCACTTCATGGCCCCGAGCGGACAGGCAACCGGCACAGACTGCACCGACGTAACCCAAACCAAATATGCTGATGCGCATCGCATTTACCTCCGTGTTATTCACGCCATTAGATGGCCGGAGTTAATGTTTGCCAGCTGTAGTTGTGCACTGTGAAGTACAGCGAAAGACGCCGTAATATCCTGTGCAGGCAGACTAAGTTGCGAGTGATTAAATAAGTTCACTCAAGTTGTGCGCAACCGATCCTTGTTGTTTCGATGTGCCCTTGAATGTTGCCGGCGGCTCCTGCTGCAGGTCTCCCGGAAATCATCCACGTTCCTGTGGATGGCTGGATGCCACGTGTTCCGTGCTCTCCAGTTGCTTGCAGGGAGGCCTTGAAGGCCAGCTGTTCCTTGGCTTGTTAGGGGATAGTTGGGGCTCTTATCTCCTGTTTTTATTCCGTTAGTTAAAGTGTGAGTTACGCCGTTGGAAGCGGTTTCGTAAGTTATTTAGTTTTCCGGGTGTCCGTGTAAGTCATCTCGTACGCTGTCGTTGAGAATCGTTACCGGTGGTATGAGCGGTCTTCGCAGGCATAGTTCCTGCCCGCTCATCCTGTTTTCTGAAATTTCTTGAAATATCGAGAAAGATGGCACTGCTCGCAATTTGATAGCACTAAGGGTTTGGCCCTTTAGTTCTGGGGAGTTAAAGCGGTGGGATATTTTTGTGCCACTACCGAATAAAAAAAGTGGTGCCACTACTGAAAAAAATCACTCTTGTCGAGTGAAAGAAAAGTCATGGAAATAGATGAAATTTTTATGGCGCCAAAAAAATGACTTGGCGGTGTGGGAAGAATGTGCAGGGGATCACATTCTGGCGCGCTCGCCGTGAAAACGAGCGCGGCAGGGGGAACGCTTTACTGCGGTGCGTGGTCGCGCAGAAAGACCAGGTTGTCGGCCTTGGATTGCTCGGCGCTGAAGCGATAACCCTGGAGGTCGAACTGCTTGAGTCGGGCCGGATCGTCGATGCGCTCCTGGATCACGAAGCGGCTCATCAGGCCCCGGGCCTTCTTGGCGTAGAAGCTGATGATCTTGTACTGGCCGTTCTTCAGGTCCTTGAACTCGGTGTTGATGATCCGCGCCTTGAGAGCCGTGCGCTTGACCGCCGAGAAGTACTCGTTGGACGCCAGGTTGAGCAGCAGGTCGTCGCCTTGCTCGGCCAGGGCCTCGTTGAGCCATTCGCTGATGCGAGTGCCCCAGAATGCATACAGGTCCTTGCCCCGGGCGTTGGCCAGCTTGGTGCCCATTTCCAGGCGATAGGGCTGCATCAGGTCCAGGGGGCGCAGCAGGCCATAGAGGCCGGAGAGCATGCGCAGGTGCTGCTGGGCATAATCGAAATCCGCCTCGCCCAGGGTCTGGGCATCGAGCCCGGTGTAGACGTCGCCCTTGAACGCCAGCAAGGCCTGCTTGGCGTTGGCGGGGGTGAAGGCCGGGGTCCAGCTGCCGAAGCGCGCGGCGTTGAGGCCGCCGATCTTGTCGGAGACGTGCATCAGTTCGCTGATCTGCGCCGGGGTCAGTTCCCGCAGTTGCTGGATCAGTTCCTGGGAGTGGTCGAGGTACTGCGGCTGGGTAAAGCGCTGGGTTACCGGCGGGGTCTCGTAGTCGAGGGTCTTGGCGGGTGAAATCACCATCAGCATGGGGCGTCTCCTTTAAGCGTCGGGGGATTCTAGGGGCTCGGGCCGCCGGACTCCACCTATCGAGGCAATAGCTGACGCGTGGCGCGGGTGGGGATCGGCTATAGTGCCGCGCGGGTTCTGTTCTGGAGGCATCCCTTTTGCGTATCGCGTTTTTCTTTTCGGCCTGGCTTTTGAGTCTGAGTGCACTGGCGGCGCCCAATGATGTGGCGACCCTGGACCGCAGCACCTGGCCGGAAAAGCTCGACAGTCCGACCCTGTTCGACGTTGCCTCGCGGGCCGAGATCCTCACGTTCGCCCGCGCCTTGCTGGTCAGCGAAG
Source organism: Pseudomonas sp. KCJK8993 (assembly GCF_046230915.1). Taxonomy (NCBI): domain Bacteria; kingdom Pseudomonadati; phylum Pseudomonadota; class Gammaproteobacteria; order Pseudomonadales; family Pseudomonadaceae; genus Pseudomonas; species Pseudomonas sp. KCJK8993. The sequence goes on along the minus strand of NZ_JBJJLO010000028.1, from coordinate 16,923 downwards.
CCTGGGACGAGGCGTCCTTGAAGCAGCGCCTGGGCTTGCGGATGATCAACATGGAGGCCATCGGCAGCCTGCGCGAGCAACTGTGGAAGCGCCTGCTGGAGAACTACGACTTCGCCCAGCAGAGCTGCGACCAGGATGCGTCCTTCTGTTTCCTGGTGGAAAACATGCAACAACTGCGCAAGCAGGCCGGCAAGTTCCAGCTGGGCGAGGACTCCTATTACGCCCGCTGGGCCGAGCCGAGCCGGACCTTCCATGAACAGTACCTGGACGAGTTGCTGCGCAAGGCCGCCCTGACGCCGCAGACCAGCAGCGAGGTCTTGCGCCTGGGCGACTACGAGCGCAATGGCGACGAACTCCATGACCGGATGTTCCTCTTGACCTTCGACAGCGCCGCCAACCTGGCGCCGGACAACACCGCCTGGCTCACCGAGTACCTGCGCAAGTCCAACCTCAACGGCACCTTCTTCGTCCTGGGCAACGATATCCAGGGCCGCCTGGACAAGGCTTCGGTGGCCAGCCTGCAAGCGCTGTACTCGCAGCAGTGCGTCGGGGTCCAGGGCTGGGAGTTCCGTTCCCATAGCCATTGGCAGGATTGGCAGTACTCGATCCAGCGCAGTGCCGACCTGGTCAAGGGCAAGCTGCCGGAAAACTACGTGCCGCTGTTCCGCCCACCCATGGGCCAGCGCCGGGCCGACGCCCAGGCCTTCTTCAATGCCCAGGGCATGCAGGTGGCGCTGTGGGACATCGATGCCCAGGACGGCCCGGGCAAGCTCAAGGCCCAGGAGAGCGGCCAGCGGGTACTGACCCTGATGCTGTTGTGGCGCCGTGGAGTGATTGCCTTCAATGCCAAGCAGGATGGGGTCAAGGCCAGCCTGCCCTGGTTGCTGGGACAGACCGCGCAAAGCGGGATCGGTTGGGAAGACTGCCAGGACGCGTTTCGCTGAAAAACGCAAAATGCCCGTAAATACGGGACCGGGCAGGAAAACCAGGGGAAAAGGGCAAATCCGCAAGGGATTTCGAGGCAGGCGGACTTCCGACTTTAGCGGCGCCCGGGCCGCTCGCCAAGGGCTATTCGTCACTCTGAAAAATAAACATCAAAAAAGCTTCAAAGTGCTTTTTCCTGTCACGCTTTTTGGAGTATTACGGACTCAGACCGCCGAAACCTGCAACACAGGTGGCGTCTCCCAAGACTCCTTGTGTGCGGCTCACCTCCAGCCCGGATGGGTGGATTTCGGTGGTCCTTCGAGGCGCGATACCCGATGGTATGGCGTCGACTGGCTCCCACATAAGGTGACCGAGTATGGATGACCGCGGACGCAGCCCTTCCTCCAACCAGCCAATCCTTTACGTACTCGATACCAATGTATTGATTCACGATCCCAACGCCCTGCTGAATTTCGAAGAACACCATGTCGTGATCCCGATGACCGTCCTGGAGGAGCTGGACAAGCTCAAGAGCGGGCATCACAGCGTGGCCGCCGAGTGCCGCCAGGCGATTCGGCTGATCGACAAGACCCTGGGCGAGGCCTCGCCCGAGGATGTCGAGCTCGGGGTGCCGATCCAGCGTGGCAAGGGCGAGCCAAAGGGCTTGCTGTCGATCCTGATGAGCAAGCGCAACGAACCCAACAGCCTGCTGCCGGACAACCTCAACGACAACATCATCATCAACCAGTTGGTCGACCTGCACGCGCGCAACAAGGACTTGTCCGTGGTGCTGGTGACCAAGGACATCAACATGCGCCTCAAGGCGCGGGCCTGCGGGATCGCCGCCGAGGACTACAGCACCGACCAGCTGGTGGACGACGTGGAGCTGTTGCCCAACGGCTTCCACAACATGAGCGGTTCGTTCTGGGACCGGGTGAGCAAGGTCGAGACCCGCCAGGATCACGGCCGTACCTGGCACCAGGTGCAGTTGAACGACGAGCTGCCGGTGGTGCACATCAATGAGTTCATCATCGACGAGCAGGGCTTCGTCGGCTGGGTCAAGGAGATCCGCGACGGTGTGATGCTGATCCTCGACCTGCACCAGGAGCCCCTGCTGCACCAGGAGGCCTGGGGCCTGAAGCCGCGTGATATCTACCAGGCCCTGGCCTTGTACGCGCTGCTCGATCCGGACATCCACCTGGTCAACCTGTCCGGCGCCGCCGGTTCCGGCAAGACCATCCTGGCCCTGGCCGCCGCCATCGAGCAGACCATGGTCAGCAAGCGCTACCGGCGCATCATCGCCACCCGCAGCGTGCAGGGGCTGGACCAGGAGATCGGCTTCCTGCCGGGCACCGAGGCGGAGAAGATGGAGCCCTGGCTCGGCGCGATCACCGACAACCTCGAGGCCCTGCACATGGATGACGAGAGCACCCATGGCAGCGTCGACTACATCCTCAGCAAGGTGCCGTTGCAGTTCAAATCCCTGAACTACATTCGCGGTCGCAGTTTCCAGCAGAGCCTGATCCTGATCGACGAATGCCAGAACCTCACCCCGCACCAGATGAAGACCATCATCACCCGTGCCGGCGCCGGTTCCAAAGTGGTGTGCCTGGGCAACCTGGCACAGATCGATACCCCTTACCTGTCGGCCACCAGCTCCGGGCTGACCTACCTCACCGAACGCTTCAAGGACTTCCCCAACGGCGTGCACATCACCCTGCAAGGGGTGCCGCGCTCGATCCTGGCCGAATACGCCGAAAGCCACCTGTAGTTCCCTCACACCTGCCACGGGTGGCCTTCGGGCCGCCCGTTTTGCATCCGCCCCCGGCCTCTGGAGTATCCTGCGTTCCCGCCGTGAACCTGGAACGCCCGGATGGCCACTGTTTCCCTGCGCAATATCGACTTGAACCTGTTGGTGGTGCTCGATGCACTGCTGACGGAGAAGCACGTGACCCGCACCGGCGAGCGCCTGCACCTGAGCCAGCCGGCCATCAGCCACTCCCTGGGCAAGTTGCGCTCGCTCCTGGACGACCCGCTGCTGATCCGCCAGGGCAACGATGTGTTGCTCAGCCCACTGGCCCGCAGCCTGCAAGCGCCGCTCAAGGAAATCCTCAGCCAGATCGAGACCCTGCTGGGCAAGTCCATCGACTTCTACCCGGCCGCGTCCCAGCGCATCTTCCACCTGGCGATGTCCGACTACGGCGCCGCGATCGTGCTGCCCCGGTTGCTGGTGCGCCTGCGCCAGGAGGCCCCGCTGATGCGGGTGGTGGTGACCCAGGGCAGCCGCCACGAGATGTTCGAGCAAGTGCTGCAGGGCAAGCTGGACCTGGCCCTGGGGGTGTTTCCCGACCTGTCGGAGGAGGTGGTCAAGGAGGTGCTGTTCGAGGAGACCTTCAGTTGCCTGCTGGATCGCACGACCCTGGGCCCCGATGGCACCCTGGACTTGGCGCAGTACCTGGCCCGGCCGCATTTGCAGGTGTCGATGGATGGTTGTTTCAACGGCGAAGTCGATCATCGCCTGCGGGATAAGGGCTTGCAGCGCCAGATCGTGGTCAGCGTGCCCCATTGGGGCACGGCGCCGGGGATGATCCGTGGCACCGACCTGATCCTCACGGTGGCCAGTCGTACCCTGGATGAGCTGGCGCTGGAGGGCGGCCTGGTGCGCCTGGCGCCGCCGATGCAGGTGCCGGCGTTCAATTTCGTCCAGATCTGGCATGGGCGCTCCCGTGACGACCCGGCCCATGCCTGGCTGCGCGAGCAGATCCGCCTGGCCAGCGTGGCCGGCCCCTGAGGGGCGTCAGCCGCGGACGGTGATCACGAAACCGCCGATCACCACCAGCACGCCGAAGAGCTTTTGCAGGCTGATGTCCTTTTGCGGCAGGCCCACCAGGCCGAAGTAGTCGATGATCAGCGAGATCAGCAGCTGGCCGATGATCACCGCCATGATGAAGTTGAGCGCTCCCAGGCGCGGCGCCATCAGCAGCGCCACGGTGATGTAGAGCACCCCCGCCAGGCCCCCGAGCCAGATCCACCAGGGCCCCTGGGCGGCGGCCAGCAGGTTGGGCCGAGGCACCTTGATGAACAGCAGCAGCACGCCCAGGGCCAGCAGGCTCACCAGCAGCGAGAGGCCGGTGGCCCAGAGCGGGTGCCCCAGCAGGCTGCCCAGCCGGGCATTGGTTCCGGCCTGCAGGGGCACGGCGAAACCGGCGAGCAGGCTGAGCAGGATCGGGATAAGCAAGGCCATGAAGAGGTTCCTCTGTGTCGTTGCCTGACCTTGTACGCGGATGCCGGCAGCGGCTCCAATTCGCTGTTCTGATGCGGGCTATTCGTCGGGTCGATCCCCGGCCGCAGCGCCCTGGCGGCGCTAGATTGTCCCGTGCGGAAAACTGACCTGCGGGTTTACAATCGCCCCACCTGATCAGGAGTAACGCCGTGCTGACTCATCTCGATTCCCAAGGGCGCGCCAATATGGTCGACGTCACCGACAAGGCCGTGACTTTTCGCGAGGCGACGGCCGAAGCCCGGGTGCGCATGCTCCCGCAGACCTTGCAGATGATCGTCAGCGGCGGTCATCCCAAGGGCGATGTGTTCGCCGTGGCGCGGATCGCCGGGATCCAGGCGGCGAAGAAGACCAGCGAGCTGATCCCCCTGTGCCATCCGTTGATGCTCACCAGCGTCAAGGTCGAGCTGCGCGCCGAGGGCGAGGACAGCGTGCATATCGTGGCGCGTTGCAAGCTCTCGGGGCAGACCGGGGTGGAGATGGAAGCGCTGACCGCCGCCAGCGTCGCCGCGCTGACGATCTACGATATGTGCAAGGCCGTGGACCGGGGCATGACCATCGAGGGCGTGCGGGTACTGGAGAAACTCGGCGGCAAGAGCGGCCACTACCAGGCGGAGCCGGCATGAAGATCAAGGTGAAGTTCTTTGCCCGTTATCGCGAGGCCATCGGCCTGGATGAGACCCAGGTCGACGGCGAGTTCCGTACCGTCGAGGATGTGCGCCAGCACCTGCTGCAGGGCGTAGGCGCCCCGGTGCTGGGGGAGCAGAACCTGATGTGCGCGCGCAACGAGGAGTTGTGCCAGTTGGCCGAACCCCTGGCCGATGGCGACGAAGTGGCGTTCTTTCCCACCGTGACCGGAGGCTGACATGGGCATTCGGGTACAGGACGCGGCATTCGATCCCGGCGCCGAACTCAATGCCATGCACGCGGCCAATGTCGGCGTCGGCGCGGTGGTGGGGTTCGTCGGCTACGTGCGTGATTTCAACGATGGCCAGGATGTCCATGGGATGTTCCTCGAGCACTATCCGGGCATGACCGAGAAGGCCCTGGCCAAGATCGCCGAGGAGGCCGGGCAGCGCTGGCCGTTGCTCAAGCTGGAGATCCTGCACCGCATCGGCGCCCTGGCCCCGGGTGAGCCGATCGTCTTCGTCGCCGCGGCCAGCGCCCATCGCCAGGCGGCCTTCGACGCGTGTGCCTTCGTCATGGATTACCTCAAGCCCCGGGCGCCGTTCTGGAAGAAGGAACAGACCGCCGATGGCCCACGCTGGGTCGAAGGCCGGCACAGCGACCAGGCCGCCGCCGAGCGCTGGGAAGACTGATCCAGCACAGGCCTTGGCGCCTTCCTGCGCCTTGTGCAAAACCTCACACGCTGCGCGCCTGTTCCTGGTGGCCACCGGGTACAGGTGTTGCCGTGCCCCGTTGACGATATGTACATTAAAGTCCAGTATGGATTTAAAAGTACAAAACAGCTGCGCCGTTCCACCTCTTCTTTCTGTCTTGCCAAACCAACAACAATTCGCGAGAGAACGAACATGAAAAAACTCCCCCTCATCGGTGGCCTGGTCCTGGGCCTGTTGGCGTGCACCCAGCTCTCGGCCGCCGAGAAGACCCTGCGCTTCGGGATCGAGGCCGCTTATCCGCCCTTCGCCTTCAAGACCGCCGAAGGCAAGATCGCTGGCTTCGACTACGACATCGGCAATGCCTTGTGCGCGCAGATGCAGGTCAACTGCGAGTGGACCGAGGTCGAGTTCGATGGGCTGATTCCATCGCTGAAGGTGAAGAAGATCGATGCCGCGCTGTCGTCCATGACCATCACCGCCGAGCGCCGCAAGTCGGTGGATTTCACCCACAGGTACTACTTCACTTCGTCGCGCCTGGTGATGAAGAAAGGCGCGGTGGTGGACGACCAGTACCAGAGCCTCAAGGGCAAGACCATCGGTGTGCAGCGTTCCACCACCACCGACCGCTACGCCACCGAGGTCCTGGAACCCAAGGGCATCAAGGTGACGCGCTACAGCAATAACGAAGAGATCTACATGGACCTCGCGGCGGGGCGCCTGGATGCGATCTTCGCCGACACCATCCCGCTGGAGGACTTCCTGGCCATGCCCCGCGGCGCCGACTATGCCTTTGTCGGCCCGGAGCTCAAGGATCCGAAGTACGTTGGCGAGGGCGCCGGGATCGCCGTGCGCAAGGGTAACGAGCCACTGGTGGGCGAGCTGGACAAGGCCATCGCCGGCATCCGCGCCAACGGCGAGTACCAGAAGATCCAGGCCAAGTACTTCAAGTCGGATATCTACGGCGACTGATGTCGCCGGTGCTTGCGAGCGATCGCTGCCAGGGGCGCTCGCTCGTCGAGGATCACTGCGCCTTGAGTTCCTTGAGGTGCTTGTACACCGTCGCCCGGCCCATGTTCAGCACGTTGGCCACATAGTTGGCGGCGCTCTTGCCCTTGAATGCGCCTTCGGCGTGCAGCGCCAGCACCAGTTCGCGCTTGTGGTCGCGGGTCAGCAGGTTCAGGCCCAATTGGCGCTCGCGCAGCCAGTTGTGCAGGAAGGTGTTGATCCGCTCCTGCCAGTCATCGCGAAACAGTGAGTCCGGCTGCGGGATCAGCTTGCTGGGGGAGAGGAACAGGTCCAGCGCGGCCTTGGCATTCTCGAACAGCGAGATGTTCAGGTTGATGCACAGCACCGCCAGCGGCTGGCCCTTGGCGTCGCGCAGCACGGTGCTCAGGCTGCGGATCTTCTGGCCGTCCCAGTTGAGCTTTTCGTAGGGGCCGATGTTCCGTTCATCGCTGTCGCCGCTGAGCATGTCTTCCAGGGCCGCATCGTCACCCACTTCACGCTTGGACAGATTGTTGGCGATGTAGTCGACCTTCTGCGTGCGCAAGTCGTGGAGCACCACTTCGGCGTGGGGGAAGAACAGGGTGGCAATGGCGTCGGCGATCGCCCGGAAATTGTCCAGGGCAGGGTCCTTGGCGGGTTTGGCTATGGGTGGTACTCCTGGCGGCTTCAGCGCCCGCCGCTGGCGGGCGCTGGGAGTGTGCCGCAATCGTCCGGGCGCGTCATCCCGGGGTATCAGCCCAGGCGGGCGGGGGACAGCATGGCGGCGTCCAGGCCGAAGGCCGCCAGTGCCTCCGGCAGGGCGGCGCCGCGTACCAGGGCGGCGCTGGCCTGGCCCATGGCCGGTGAGGTCTGGATGCCGTAGCCGCCTTGGCCGGCTACCCAGAACAGCCCGGGCACTTGCGGATCGAACCCGGCCAGCAGGTCGCCATCGCTGACGAAGCTGCGCAGGCCGGCCCAGGTCCGGGTCGGGCGGCGGATGCTCAAGGTCGTGGCTTCCTCGATCCGGTGGATGCCCAGGGCGATGTCCAGTTCTTCCGGCTGCACATCGTGGGGCGGCACCGGGTCGGCGTTGGCCGGGGAGCCGAGGAACAGGCCGGCATCGGGTTTCATGTAGAAGGATTCGTCGAGGCTGACCAGCATCGGCCAGTGCTGGCAGTCCGGGTCTTGCGGGCCGGCGAAGATGAACGCGGCGCGGCGCTTGGGCTGCAGGCCCAGGGGGCGGGCGCCGGCGAGGACGCCGACCTGGTCGGCCCAGGCGCCGGCGGCGTTGATCAGCACCGGGGCGCTGAAGGTCTGGTCGCTGGTGCGTACCAGCCAGTGGCCCTGGGCATCGCGCTCCAGCCCCAGGACTTCGCAATCGGTATGCAATTGGCCCTGGTTGCGGCGGATGCCGCGCAGGTAGCCCTGGTGCAGGGCATCGGTGTCGATGTCGCTGGCAGTCGGGTCGTAGAGGGCGCCGTGGACCTTGTCGCGGCGCAGGATCGGCAGGCGGGCGCAAGCTTCGTCGGCGTCGAGCAGTTGCATCTGCGGCACGCTGGCCTTGGCGCTCAGGTACTGGCGCTGCAACTCGTCGGGGGCGTTGTCGAAGTCCACGGTCATCTCGCCTCGCGGGCTCAGCAGCGGATGCTCGCAGAAGCCTTCGGGCGGCTGGTCGAAGAACGCCCGGCTGGCCAGGGTCAGCGCGCGGACCTGGGGCGTGCCGTAGGCGGCGGTGTAGAGGGCGGCGGAGCGGCCGGTGGAGTGGTAGCCCGGATGGGATTCGCGTTCCAGCACCAGCACCCGGCCATGGCGCGACAGCCAGTAACCGGTGGAAGCTCCGGCAATACCGCCGCCAATGATGATGAAGTCTGCCTCGGTCATTCGAAACTCCGCAAAGGATTCAGGTAACGGGTGCTCATTGCTGGCGGCGCAAGTGGTACAGGGCGTTGGCCAGGGCGATGTCTTCCAGGCCCAGGCCGATGGAGCGGAAGAACACGTGGCGTTCGCCGCTGGGCAGCCGGGCCTGGCCGCTGAGCAACTCCGGCAGGTCGCCGAGAATTGCCCCGCTGTCCCAGCCGTGCTGTTGGCTGGCGATCAGCATGTCGCCGGCCGCGCCGGGGGTGGTGCGCCGGTAGTCACAGTACACCTGCATGTCCTGCAGGGCGGCGGGCGGCACCTCGTGGGCTTGTGGCGCATTGGTGCTGATGGAGGTGATCAGCGCGGGCCGCTTTAGCTGGCGCGGATCGATCACCGGCCCGGCGGACGAGGTGCAGAGCAGGATCACGTCGGCTTGCTCCAGGGCCGCCTCGCGCTGGTCGACGAGCACCAGGCGCGGGTCGAGGGCTTGCAGGCGCGCGCGCTGGGCTGCGGACCGCCGGGCCAGGCTTGGGGAGTACAGGCGGATGTCCTGCCAGGGGCGCAGGTCCTTGATGTAGTGCAGGTGGGCCTGGGCCACCGGGCCGCTGCCGATGATCGTCAGGCGCTGGGCGCCAGGGCCGGCCAGGGCATCGACGGCGACGGCGGTGGTGGCGGCGGTGCGAGCGGTGGTCAGTTCCCCGGCATCGCACAGCAACAGCGGCTGGCCGTGGTCCATGGACATCAGCAGCGTCCAGGCGGTGACCAGCGGGCCTTGGGTACGCACGATGTAGGGGGAAGTCTTGACCCCGTAGACCCGATCTTCGGCCAGCACGCCCTGGAAGTTGATGAAGTCTCCGGCGCCCTGTGGGAATTCCACCAGCTGTTGCGGTGGTTGCACGGCCAGCCCGGCGGCCAGGTCACGGAACAGCTTGCGCAGGATCCGGGGCACGTCGAGTTGCGCGAGCAACTGGCGGGCCTGGGGCTGGGCAATCACGAATGGCGTGCTGGACATGGAGGTACTCCGTTTTTATAAACTTATTTGTCCATTATGGACTTTTAGTTTATTCGGGCAATATCCAGGCGAAAAAAAACGCAGCCCGAAGGCTGCGTCTTTGCTTGGCCGGGTCCGCTTGGACTCAGGCTTGCGGGCGCTTGCGCTCCACGGCGCGCAGCAGCTCGGTGGGCGGCATTTCGCAGCTGATCTTGCGTCCCAGCAGTTCTTCGATCGCCGGCAACTGGTAGGAGTCGTCCTCGCCGGCGAAGCTGATGGATACGCCGTCGGCACCGGCACGGCCGGTCCGGCCGATACGGTGCACGTAGTCGTCGGGGACTTCCGGCAGGGTGAAATTGATCACGTGGCTGATGCCGTCGATGTGGATGCCGCGGCCGGCCACGTCGGTGGCCACCAGGACCCGGATCTTGCCTTCGCGGAAACCTTCCAGGGTCTTGATCCTTTTGTGCTGCGGTACATCGCCGGACAGCTGGGCGGCATTGACGCCGTCGCGCACCAGGCGCTCCTCGATGCGCCGCACTTCATCCTTGCGATTGGCGAAGACCATCACCCGCTCCCAGCCGTTGTCGTTGACCAGGTTGTACAGCAGCTTGTACTTGTCGGCGCTGGCTACGGCGTAGATGTGCTGCTCGACGTTGGCGTTGGCGACGTTCTGGGCTTCGATCTCGACGATCGCCGGGTCGGTGGTCCACTGCTTGGCCAGGTTCATCACGTCGTCGGTGAAGGTGGCGGAGAACAGCAGGGTCTGGCGTTCGCTCTTGGGCGGGGTCTGGCGAATGATCTGCCGCACCTGGGGGATGAAGCCCATGTCGAGCATGCGGTCGGCTTCGTCCAGCACCATCACCTCGACCATGTCCAGGTGCACGTCGCCGCGCTGGTTGAAGTCCAGCAGGCGGCCGGGGGTGGCCACCAGGATGTCGCAGTGGCGGGCTTCGAGCTGCTTGAGTTGCTTGTCGAAGTCCATGCCGCCGACGAAGGTCATCACGTTCAGGCCGGTGTACTTGGTCAGCGCCGCGGCGTCCTTGGCGATCTGCACCACCAGTTCCCGGGTCGGCGCGATGACCAGCGCCCGCGGCTCGCCCATGTAGCGCTCCTTGGGCGGCGGGGTCTGCAGCAGCTGGGTGATGATCGAGATCAGGAACGCGGCGGTCTTGCCGGTACCGGTCTGGGCGCGACCGATGGCGTCCTTGCCCGCCAGGGTGAAGCCCAGCACCTGGGCCTGGATCGGCGTGCAGTAGGGGAAGCCCAGGTCGTGGATGGCATGCATCAGTTCCGGGGCGAGCTTGAAATCATGGAAACGGGTCTTGCCTTCCTGGGGCTCGACCACGAAGTCCTCGAGCTTCCAGGTGCTGACCGGTGGTTTCGGGGCGCGTGGACGACGCTGCTCGGCCTTGGTTTTTTCCGCGCGCGGCGCCTTGGGAGTGGAAGGGGCGGCCGGTGTGGTCACCGGTTCTTTTTTAGTGGCGGTAGCGGGCGCGCTCCGTTCCGGCTGGTGGCCGTCATGGCGGCTGCTGGAAGGGGGGATGGGAGCGCTGGGGCTTGGCGCGCTTGGCTCTGCCTCGCTTTTACCGAAGATCTTCTTGAGTGCTTTGAGCACGGTCATCTCATCAATTGGTTAAGGAATGTACGCCGGCCAGTGTAATGCAAGAAACGGGCGCGGCGTAGTCTGTTGCTCGCCCTGTGCTCCCAGGGTGGACGGTTAGCGCAGGCGTGCGGCCAGCCAGGTGCCGATATCGCGAACTTCCTCGGGCAGCACCTCGTGTTCCATCGGGTATTCCTGCCAGCTCACGTCGACCCCGCGTTGCTTGAGGTGTTCGTAGGCGGTGCGGCCCATGGCGTTCTGCACCACTTCGTCGTACTGACCGTGCAGCGCCAGCACCGGGATCCGCTGCTGGCTGGCCGACAGCTGCAGTTCGTCGCTGAAAGTCGGGGCATAGGTGGACAGCGCCAGCACGCCGCCCAGGGGGCCTTGCCACCTGAGGAAGGCGGTGTGCAGCACCACCGCGCCGCCCTGGGAGAAGCCGGCGAGGAAGATCCGCGAGGCATCGATGCCGCTGGCCCGTTGCTCCTCGATCAGGCGGATGACCTCGTCGGCCGATTCCTCGAGCTGCTCGCGGCTGATGGCCCGGGCCGGGTTCATGGCCAGGATGTCGTACCAGCTGGGCATGGCGTAGCCGCCATTGATGGTCACCGCGCGGGTCGGCGCCTGGGGCAGGACGAAACGGGTGCTCAGCAGCGTCTCTTGCAGCGCCTCGGCCACCGGCAGGAAGTCGTAGCGATCCGCGCCCAGGCCGTGAAGCCAGATCACGCAGGCATCGGCAGGCTTGCTGGGCTGAAGGGTCAGGGGCTGGGTCATGGTTGCTCCAATTGTGTGCGTGCGCGCCGGCCCGGGCAGGGACCAGGGGCGCGGCAAGTTGATCGGTGAGGATGGCGCCAGGGCCAGCGGTTGCTGGCGTAACACTAACAGGCTGGCGCCGGCCTGGGGATAGCCAGCTATGTCCTTCAGCTTGCAGGATGAGGTACAGGAGCAAGACAGGACATTGAACTCCGAGAAAAGCCTGAATACCATGTCGGGAAATTCGTCCAATGATTGGATGATACGAGTAAATGCCATGAGTGAAATGCCTCCTTTGATCAAGCGTTCCCTGGTCGACCAGGCCCTGGAGCAGTTGCGCCTGCGGATCACCCGGGGCGCCTGGGCCGTTGGCCAGCGCCTGCCTACCGAGCCGGAACTGGCGGCCGAGCTGGGCATCAGCCGCAACACGGTGCGCGAGGCGATGCGGGTCCTGGCGTTTTCCGGATTGATCGAGATCCGCCAGGGCGACGGTAGTTACCTGCGGGCGGTGGCCGATCCCCTGGACATGCTCCAGGCCCTGTCCCAGTGCTCCGTGGAGCAGGCCCGGGAAACCCGGCAGATCCTCGAAGTGGAGGCCGTGGGCCTGGCGGCCTTGCGTCGCACCGAGCAGGACCTGCACGAATTGCAGGTGGCGCTGCATGACAGCAGTGAGCACTTCCATGGCGACCTGGAGCGCTACATCGCCTGCGACCTGGTGTTCCACCAACGCCTGGTGGACGCCGCGCACAACCCGACCCTCAGCCAGCTGTACCGCTACTTCTCCAGCGTGGTGGGAGCCCAGTTGCGCCAGAGCCTGAACATCACCCCGCGCCGCCAGGACGTCTTCGACCTGCACCGGCACCTGCTCGATGCCATCGAGCAAGGCGACCCCGAGCGTGCCAAGGGCATTTCCCGCCAGCTGATCAACGAATCCTGAAGCCGAGACCGACCATGTCCAACCACCAGGCACTCCCCCATACCCCACCGCCGGAACTGCTGATCGACGCCGAGGCCGACGACGAAGAGGTGCAGCAGGCTCCCCCGGTGCTGCGTCGCCCCTGGCTGTTGCTGCTGGGGTTGATCCTGGTGGCGCTGAACCTGCGTCCGGCGCTGTCGAGCATGGCGCCGCTGCTCAGCGAGGTGTCGCGGCACTTGGGCTTGTCGGCGGCCCAGGCCGGCTTGCTGACCACCTTGCCGGTACTTTGCCTGGGGCTGTTCGCGCCCCTGGCGCCGGTACTGGCCAGGCGTTTCGGCGCCGAGCGGGTAGTGCTGGGGATCCTGCTGACCCTGGCCCTGGGCATCGTCCTGCGCAGTTCGTTCGGTGAGGTCGGGGTGTTCGCCGGGAGCATCCTGGCGGGCGCCAGCATCGGCGTGATCGGCGTGTTGCTGCCGGGCATCGTCAAGCGCGATTTCGCGCGCCACGCCGGGACCATGACCGGGGTCTATACCATGGCCCTGTGCCTGGGGGCCGCCATGGCGGCCGGAGCCAGCGTGCCCCTGAGCCATGTCCTCGGCGACAGCTGGGCCATGGGCCTGGGCTTCTGGGTGGTGCCGGCGCTGGTGGCGGGGGTGTTCTGGTTGCCCCAGGTCGGGCAGAAGCACGGCGCCCACCATGTGGCTTATCGTGTGCGGGGGCTGTTGCGTGACCGCCTGGCCTGGCAGGTGACCCTGTACATGGGCCTGCAATCGTCCCTGGCCTACATCGTGTTCGGCTGGCTGCCGTCGATCCTCATCGGTCGTGGCCTGAGCCCGACTCAGGCCGGGCTCGTGCTGTCGGGCTCGGTGATCGTGCAGTTGATCAGCTCCCTGGCCGCGCCCTGGCTGGCGACCCGCGGCAAGGACCAGCGCCTGGCCATCGTGATCGTCATGCTGATGACCCTGGGCGGCCTGTTCGGTTGCCTGTACGCGCCGCTCGATGGCCTGTGGGGCTGGGCGATCCTGCTGGGCCTGGGCCAGGGCGGCACCTTCAGCCTGGCCTTGACCCTGATCGTGCTGCGCTCGCGCGATACCCACGTGGCGGCCAACCTGTCGAGCATGGCCCAGGGCATCGGCTATACGTTGGCATCCATGGGCCCGTTCGCGGTGGGCCTGGTGCACGACTGGACCGGTGGCTGGAATGCCCTGGGCTGGATCTTCGCGGTGCTGGGCGGTGGCGCCATCATCGCCGGGCTGGGCGCTGGCCGTGCGCTTTACGTGCAGGTGCAAAGCGAAAGGATCTGAGCGGCCTCACCGGTGGTATTTGCCCGGCAAATGTCGGTAGTGTTCCGCCGGTTTGCGGATTATCGTGCAGGCATTCCACGTTCCTTCGGAGTCTGTCCATGAGCGATGCCCATCGTGCGCTGATCAGCGAGTTCTACCAGGCTTTCCAGCGCCTGGATGCCGAGGCCATGAGTGCCTGCTACACCGAGGATGTGCTCTTCAGCGACCCGGCATTCGGTGAGCTGCGCGGGCGTGACGCCGGCGACATGTGGCGCATGCTGGCCTCGCGGGCCAAGGATTTCTCGTTGACCTTCGACAGTGTGCGCGCCGATGAGCGCAGCGGTGGCGCGCACTGGGTGGCGACCTACCTGTTCAGCCAGACCGGGCGCACCGTGGTCAACGATATCCAGGCGCGTTTCGTGTTCCGCGACGGCAAGATCTGCGAGCACCACGATCATTTCGACATGTGGCGCTGGGCTCGCCAGGCCCTGGGAGCCAAGGGCTTGCTGCTGGGCTGGACGCCGCTGCTGAAGAATGCCGTGCGTGCCCAGGCGCGCAAGGGTTTGAAGGCCTTCCAGGGCGCTCGCTGAAGCCATCCTCTGTTAAGATCGCGGCTTGTTATCCACAAGCCCGATGCCTTTCGTGACCAACCCCGATCCGTCCCCCGTCGCTTGCGCCGTGCCACCGGCGCCGGCCAGCAAACCCTGGTTCGTCTACCTGGTGCGGGCGGCCAATGGCGCCTTGTACTGCGGAGTCAGCGACGATCCACAGCGGCGTTTCGCCAAGCATCAAAGCGGCAAGGGCGCGCGTTTCTTTCTCTCCAGCCCGGCGGTCGCGCTGGTCTATACCGAAGCCTGTCGCGACAAGAGCGAAGCCCTGCGCCAGGAGCGGCTGATCAAGAAGCTCAAGAAGAGTGCCAAGGAGTGCCTGGTGGCGGGAGCGACCGGGCCATCATCAATCTGACTGATGGTTTCCCATCAGTCGAATTCGTAGGTCATCCGCTGATTGCGCGCTAAGCTCAAGCCTCTTTTTCTCATGGCGGAGCCTGGTATGTCTGAGTTGATCCTTCATCATTACTCGACCTCACCCTTTGCGGAGAAAGCCCGCTTGCTGCTGGGTTTCAAGGGGCTTTCCTGGCGTTCGGTGAAGATCGCCCCGGTGATGCCCAAGCCCGACCTGACCGCGCTGACCGGTGGCTATCGCAAGACTCCGGTGCTGCAGGTCGGTGCCGACATCTATTGCGACACGGCATTGATCGCCCGGCGTCTGGAGCAGGAAAAAGCCAGCCCCGCACTGTTTCCCGAAGGCCAGGAACTGACCAGCGCGATCTTCGCCGCCTGGGCCGATTCCACGGTGTTCCAGCACGCGGTGACCCTGGTGTTCCAGCCTGAATCGGCTGCGGTGCGCTTTGGCAAGCTGCCGCCGGAGGCGGTCAAGGCATTCATGGCCGACCGGGCCGGACTGTTCAGTGGCGGCACTACCAGCCGGGTGCCCTTGGAGCAGGCCAGGCACCAATGGCCGACCTTCATGGCGCGCCTGGAGCAGCAGTTGCAACGCGAGCCGGGGGACTTCCTGTTTGGCCCGCCGTCGATCGCCGACATTTCCATGGCCCACCCCTTGTGGTTCCTCAAGGGCACCCCGGTGACCGCGCCGCTGGTGGATGAATACCCGGCGGTCTGCGCCTGGCTGGCCCGGGTGCTGGATTTCGGCCACGGCGCCTCCAGCGAGATGAGCGCCGAGGATGCCCTGGCGGTGGCGCATGCCGCGACGCCGGCCCCGCTGCCCCAGGAAGCCTTCGTCGACCCCAATGGATTCAAGGCGGGCCAGCAGGTGGTGATTGCCGCGACCGACTATGGGGTCGATCCGGTAGCCGGGGAGTTGCTGTTCGCCGGGAGCGAAGAGCTGATCCTGCGTCGCGAGGACCCGCGCGCCGGCGTGGTGCACGTGCACTTCCCGCGCCTGGGGTTCGGCATCCAGGCCCAGTGACCTGCTGCCATGGCCGCTACTTGGGCAGGGCGGCCATGATGGCGTCGGGATCGTAGGTGCGGATCAGGGTGCCGTTCACGTCCAGGATCGGAATCCCGGCGCCGCCCAGGTCGATGTAGGCCTGGCGCGCGCTGGGGTCTTTCTCGATATCGAACTCCCGATAGGGAATGTCCTTCTGGTCGAGAAAGCGCCGGGTGGCCTTGCAGTAGCCGCACCAGTCGGTGGCGTACAGCACTACGCGGGCCTGGCTACGGGTGGTCTCGGAAACCGCCGCGCCAGGATCGAACAATCGCTCGATCTTGCCCCAGTGCTGGTAGATCACCACCACCAGCAGGATCAGCAGGAATTTCTTCAAGACCCCCTGGAGCATCAGTTGCGACGCTTGAGCTGGTCGGTCAGTTGGGTCGGCAGGCCCTTGATGATCAAGGTCCCGGCTTCTTCGTCGTACTCGATCTTCGAGCCCAGCAGGTGGGCCTCGAAGCTGATGGACAGGCCCTCGGCGCGGCCGGTGAAGCGGCGGAACTGGTTGAGGGTGCGCTTGTCTGCCGGGATTTCCGGCGACAGGCCGTAGTCCTTGTTGCGGATATGGTCGTAGAACGCCTTCGGCCGGTCTTCGTCGATCAACTCCGACAGTTCTTCCAGGCCTACCGGTTCGCCGAGCTTGGCCTGGCTGCTGGCGTAGTCCACCAGGGCCTTGGTCTTCTCCCGCGCCGAGTCCTCGGGCAGGTCTTCGCTTTCGACGAAGTCGCTGAAGGCCTTGAGCAGGGTGCGGGTCTCGCCCGGGCCGTCGACGCCTTCCTGGCAACCGATGAAGTCGCGGAAGTATTCCGAGACCTTCTTGCCGTTCTTGCCCTTGATGAATGAAATGTACTGCTTGGACTGCTTGTTGTTCTGCCACTCGGAGACGTTGATCCGCGCCGCCAGGTGCAGTTGGCCCAGATCCAGGTGACGGGAGGGCGTCACGTCCAGCTGGTCGGTCACCGCCACGCCTTCGCTGTGGTGCAGC
>NZ_JBJJLO010000027.1:0-62458 GCF_046230915.1 Pseudomonas sp. KCJK8993 | reverse complement strand
TCTTTCAACCAAAAGACGTCATCCGCGATGCGCAGGGGTCCCTTGGGCCCGGAGATGAGTAAAAGAGACAGGTGCACAACCGTGTTGAAATTGACGCAGGTAACGCACTCTTTTCGTACACGCCCCAAGCTGGAGGTACACCGCCAGTTTCCCGACTCTCGATAAGAATTCACCTAGCACACTTGCGCTCCGCTCCTCAACCCAATAGAATGCGCGCCGTTAGTACCAAGCTGAAAGTCAATTCCGGTCGAACACGTCCCGTCGGCAGCACCTCAAAACGAGCAGAATGCGCCAACATCCAGGACCGACCATCTCGCTGGTTTCCAGATAATGCTCACCACTGCAGCGTCCTTGGAACATTTTCCAGGCCGCGAGTGAGCCCCTTACTCTGACCGAACCAACCTGCAAATTGATCAGGATCTTCACCCTGGGCCCAGAACCTCTGCCCTTGTTGTGCTGCCTGACCTCCTAAGTACCTACCTGCCAGCCTTAGCGCAACTGTAATCAAAGCGCTGCAAACTGGCTGCTTTGTTCCAGACAGGTTCTTCGCCCGGCCCTTGGCGGCCAGCGTTACTGGAACGTTTTAACGTTGCACGGTTCTTATCCGTGTCATTTGTAGGAACAACAATCATGTCTACTCAAATCCAGACTCAAAATGCCATTCGCACCCTGACCAACGCTTTTGCACCACTGAACTGCCTGATCATGGCAACCCGCAAAAACGGTTTCAGCTTCACCCTGGTCAATGAACATGGAATCGCCCGTCACAGCGAACGCCTGTATCCCGACCAGTACTCCAGCGCCGAGCCGTTGCAGGCAGTGATCGAACGCACGCGCCAGGCCCTGGTGGCCTGATCCGGCAAACGCCGAAAAACCCGAAGCCCCGTCACTGTGCGGGGCTTTTTTATGGCTTGTGATTTATCGGCAGCCCCAAGCGAGCAAGCACCAAACGATATAAGGTTTATAACAAGGAGGCGGAAATGTTTTAAAAACAGGCCTTTACAGCACAGATATGACACTACACTTCAACTCAAGCGGCCTGAACCGCTTCCGGCGAATCTGATCTTCCATTAGCTGCCAAGCGCCTTCAGGTTTCGCCGGCCATTTTCAATACTCGAGGGCTTTATGGGTATCGCCGCCAGCGAGTTGTGCCGCTATGTGATACGCCCAACGCTGATGTACCTGGGCAGCCATAGCAAAACCGCTGAAGCCTTGTTATTGGGCATCGCCGCCAGCCAGTCGGAGCTGGGCTCGGCATTGCACGATCGCCGCGGCCATGGGCTGTACCGCATCACTGAACCACGTCACCAAGCCCTCTGGGACCATTACCTGGCACTGGACCCAGAACGAGCCAGCCTGGTTCGCGGATTGGCCAGCCAGCACGCGTTTCTCAGCGGACCGCATCAGGAACTGACCGTCAACCTGCGCTATGCCACGGCGATCGCCTGGTTGCTGGTGGAGGAACAGCGCACCCCACTACCTCCTGCCGACGATTTACTCGGCATGGCCCGTATCTGGAGGAAGACCTTTCAACCACAAGGACGCTTAAGAGATTTCACCTATGCCTGGCAAACCTGCATTTCACCGCTGAGCCAGGTGGCCTGCTGACGAGGACTTTTACAAAATCAGAGAAAAAGCCTGATTTTGGTCGGATTGTCCTACAAAACCACTCTAAATCAACCATTTCCGCCTATAGCGCCAGGACAGAAATGTTGGTAGTTTTCGCCTCGGTGATCATCAGGAGTTCTAATAATGAAAAAAGTAATGCTCAAATCCACCATCGGCCTCGCCGTCGCGATGGCGTCCAGCCAGATTTTCGCCGGCGGCTTCGCACTCAACGAACAAAGCATCAGTGGCATGGGTACCGGTTTTGCCGGTCGTTCGTCCGCTGCCGAAGATGCCAGCACTGTCTATGGCAACCCTGCCGGTATGTCTCGCCTGAAGAAGCAACAAGTCACCGTGGGCGTCGCCGCCATCGACGCAAGCACCGACATCAAGCACACCAGCGGTACTCAGACCGGCACCAACAAAGGTGACATGGTTCCTTTCACAGCGGTGCCAATGGGCTTCTACGTCAGGCCCATCGATGAGCACTGGGCATTCGGCCTGGGGGTCTACGCGCCGTTCGGCCTCGTGACCGACTATGAAAACGATTTCCAAGGCCGCAACTTCGGCAGCAAGAGCGACGTCAAGGTCATAACCCTGCAACCGACCGTCAGCTATGCCTTCAACGACAAGGTCTCGATCGGCTTTGGCCCGACCATCAACCGCATTTCCGGCGTGCTGGAATCTGCCTTGCAGCCGCCATTTTCCCGCAATACCAGTAACGTCAAGATCAAGGGCGACGATACAGCCCTGGGCTACAACATCGGCGTGCTGGTGCAAGCCACCGACACTACCCGTGTCGGTCTGACCTACCATTCCAAAGTCGACTACAAGCTGGAAGGCCATACCGACGTCTACGCTGGCGCAGGCACTGCTGGTGCCGGCACTCCGTTCTCAGTGCTGAAAAGCGAGCGCTACGACGCATCCCTTAAGGTCACTACTCCCGAGTCCTACGACCTGTCCGTTACTCAGGACCTGAACGATGCCTGGAAAGTCTATGCGGGCGCCACCTGGACTCGCTGGAGCCGCCTGAAGGACATCACCGTCAAGAACGAAGGCGTCACCCGCGCCAACGGCGGCGCCTTCGCCCCTGCCGGCCTGAGCACCATCAAGGAAGATCAGAACTGGCATGACACCTGGGCCTACGCACTGGGCACCTCCTATCAGCTCAACAAGCAATGGGTCCTGCGTACCGGTCTAAGCTTCGACCAGGCTCCCACCAACAACACTGACCGTTCGCCGCGCATCCCTACTGGCGACCGGACCATCTTCAGTGTGGGTGCAGGCTGGAGCCCAACCGACGACCTGACCATCGATGTGGCCTATTCCTACCTCAAGGAAGAAAAAGTAAACATCAACCGCCGCAACGCACTCGGCCAGACCTACAACGCCGAGTATGAAAACAGCGCGAACGGTTTCGGTCTCGGCGCGACCTACCGCTTCTAACATTCGACCTCAGGCGTGTGCCTGGCCTATCGAATGCCAAAACAAAAGCCCCGGCATCCTCATGGATCCGGGGCTTTTCTACTTTGCCGAACGGGTAGTCAAGCCCCCGACGCCAGCGCCTTCTCCACCGCTTCGAGCAGCTCCGGATCATCCGGCTTGGTCAGGCTGGAAAAGTTGGCGATCACCTTGCCCTGGCGATCCACCACGTACTTGTAGAAGTTCCACTTCGGCGCGCCGCTCTGCTGCGCCAGCACCTTGAACAGGTGCACCGCATCCGCGCCCTTGACCTTTTGCGGCTCGGTCATGGTGAAGGTCACACCATAGTTGACATAGCAGACCTTGGCGGTTTCGGCACCGTCCCTTGACTCCTGCTTGAAGTCGTTGGACGGCACTCCCACCACCTCCAATCCCTGGTCCTTGTAGCGCTGGTACAAGGCCTCGAGCCCCTTGAACTGCGGGGCGAACCCGCAAAAGCTCGCCGTGTTGACCACCACCAGCGGCTTGCCAGCGAACCGCTGGCACAGATCGATGGATTCCTTGGCGCGCAGCTTGGGCAACGAGCCCTGCAACAACGCCGGACAATCGGCGGCCCAGGTGGAGCCGGCGAAGGTCGCGAGCAAAACGGGAATGGCAAACCAGCGCATGACCATGTCAGGTGTCCTTGAAAAGTCGTCAGATCCCGACGTTACTCGCCCCTGCCGGCGCCTAGCAAGCGCCCAGGCCCAATTGCATCAGCGCCATTCCACTGTGCTGCCAGCCCCACCAGGCCAGCAGCAGTGACAAGGCGACCAAGCCCAGGCCAATCCACCAACCAATACGCGCCTTCATGCGGCGCTGGCCTGCAGGCGCGCCACCGCGCGCTCGCGCACCGGCCAATTGAGCGCAGCGGCCAGCACGCTGAGGAGGATCGCTATCTGCCATATCAGATCGTAGCTGCCGGTCCGGTCATACACCACGCCGCCCAGCCAACCACCAAGGAACGAGCCCAGTTGATGAAACAAGAACACGATCCCACCAAGCATCGACAGGTTCCGCACCCCGAACAGGGTCGCCACCGTACCGTTGGTCAGAGGCACCGTGGACAGCCAGAGAAACCCCATGGCCATGCCGAACAGGTAGGCGCTGGCCTGGGTCACCGGCACCCACAAAAACAGCACGATCACCACCGCCCGCAGCAGGTACAGGCCTGTGAGCAAACGCGGCTTGGAGATTCGCCCGCCCAACCAGCCAGCGGTGTAGGTCCCGAAGATATTGAACAGGCCGATCAGCGCCAGCACCGTGGTGCCCACGGTGGCCGGCAGGTGCTGGTCCACCAGGTAGGCCGGCAAATGCACACCGATGAACACGACCTGGAAACCACAGACGAAGAAGCCGAAGGCCAGCAGCCAGAACCCGGAGTGGGAACAGGCCTCGCGCAATGCTTCCATCAGGCTCTGTTCATGCCCATGGACGGGCAGCGGCTTGTCCTTGAGCATGCTCACTAGCGGCACGATCAGCGCCACCAGCACACCCAGCACCAGCAGCGCCGCCGACCAGCCCAACCAGCCGATCAGGCCCAGGGTGCCCGGCAGCATGGCGAACTGGCCGAAGGAGCCGGCAGCGCTGGCCAGGCCCATGCCCATGCTGCGCTTCTCCGGCGGCAGTGCACGGCCAACCACACCCAGGATCACCGAGAACGAAGTACCGGACAGGCCGATACCGATCAGCAGCCCGGCACTCAGGGACAGCGACAAGGGCGAGTCCGCCATTCCCATGCAAACCAGGCCCACGGCGTACAGCACGCCGCCGATAAGTACCACCTTCGCCGCACCGAAGCGATCAGCCAGGGCCCCGGTGAATGGCTGAGCCAGGCCCCAGATCAGGTTCTGCAAGGCAATGGCGAAGGCGAAGACCTCGCGCCCCCAACCGAACTGCGCACTCATGGGCGGCAGGAACAGGCCGAAGCCATGCCTGATCCCCAGCGACAAGGCCAGGATCAACGCGCTGCCAAGAAGTACCCAACTGCTGGTACGCCACATCAATGACATTTTTATTCTCCGTCTACGGGTATATACCCGCTTATGTTCGAACGAACCGGCCTCAGGCCAGTTCGTTCAGCAAGGCCAACAGGGTTTCACGTTTCTCCATCCCCAGGCGATCGATCAGTCGCTGCTGGGCGGCCTCCCACGCCGGCAAGGCCGCAGCCAGGCGCTCATGCCCCGCCTCGGTCAGCTGCACCAGGCGATTGCGCTGATCGTCGCCCTCGACCAGGCGCACCAGACCCGAGGCCTCCAATACCCGCACATTGCGCCCCAGGGTGCTGCGATCCAGGCCCATGGCCTCGGCCAGGCTGGAGATACTCGGCTGCTCGAGGCGCAGCAGGTTGTTCAGCAAGGAATACTGGGCGACGTTGATCCCGAAGCCATCGAGGGCGCCGTCGTAGAACCTGCTGACGCCACGCGCGGCGCGACGCAGGTTGGTGCACAAACATTGGGAGGGAAGCATGATGCGTGTATATACCCGCGAAAATTCCAGGACAACTGTTTTCAATAAAAATGCTGCTTGGCATCTGCCTCAGGCTAGAGCCAGGGCCAGCAGCACCGCCGTCTCCAGCAACTCCAGCAAGGCGCCGGCGGTATCACCGGTGGTACCGCCCAAGCGCCGCAGCATCAGTTGGCGCAACCAGCAGAACACCACCAGGGCCAGCAACAGCGCCAACAAGCCGTGGTATCCCCCCAGCAACAGGCAACCCAGGGTACTCAGGGCCAGCACTTGCCTGCCCGCCAGGCGCGGCAAATGATCGGCCAGGGCCTGGCCCAGACCGCCGGCACGCACATAGGGCGTACTGAGGAACAGGCCAAGCAAGGCCGCGCGTCCGATCAACGGCGCCAGTAGCAGAGCCACAGCTTGTTGCTGCTCGATCAGGGCCACCAGCGCCGCGAACTTGAGCAGCAGGACCAGCACCAGGGTAACCACGGCAATCGGCCCGCTGCGCGGATCCTTCATGATGCTCAGGGTGCGCTCGCGATCACCGAAGCCGCCCAGCCAGGCGTCGGCGCTATCGGCCAGGCCATCCAGGTGCAGTCCGCCGCTGAGCAAGACCCAGGCAGCCAGCAACAAGGCTGCGTGCAGCAGCGGCGCAGCGCCACTGAGCAAGGCATCCAATGCCCACAGCAAGACGCCGAACAGCAACCCCACCAGCGGATAGAACAACAACGAGCGCCCCAGCTGCTCGGGCTGCGGCATGCCCGGCAAGCGGATCGGCAAGCTGCTGAGGAACTGCAAGGCAATCCAGAACGGCAGCATCTCAGCCCTCCTCGCTCATCCGTCCCGCAGCCACTGTCAGGCCGAACCAGGCACCATGGCCCACTTCGACATTGAGCAACTGTTCACGGGGCAGCCCGCGGGCCCTGGCCAACAAAAAGCGCATCACACCGCCATGGCTGATCAGCAGCACCCGCCGCCCGGCATGGGCCTGGTACAGGCGGTCGATCGCTGCCAGCACCCGTTGTGAAAAGCGCTCTACCGGCTCGCCTCCAGGCGGGGTGAAACCATAGGGGTCGGACCAGAAACGCCCCAGGCCCTCGGCGTCGGTTTGCATCAGGGCTGCCGTGCTCCGCCCTTCCCAGTCACCGAAGTGCAGTTCCTTGAGACCCGGTTCCAGCACCAGCGGCAGTTGCAGGCGCGCCGTCAGTTGCTCGGCAAAACTTGCGCAACGCTGCAACGGCGAGCTGACCACCAGGTCCCAGGGGCCGCGCCCCTCGACCCCGGCATGCATCTGCTGCCAGCCCCGCTCGGTCAAGGCGTCGTCCAGGCTGCCCCGCAGGCCGCCACCAGACTCGGTCTCACCGTGGCGCAGAAGGTCCAGGCGCAACGTCATGCCGGACGATCCGCCACGGCCGCTTCGGCGAAAGTCGCCATCTGCCCGTGCAGGTCGCAGGCCAGGCGCAGCAAGGGCACCGCCAGCGCCGCACCACTGCCTTCTCCCAGGCGCAGGCCCAGGTCCAGCAGCGGATCGGCCTCGAGCACTTGCAGCACATGCCGGTGCCCAGGTTCGGCTCCCTGGTGGGCGAACAGCAACCAGGGGCGGCAGCCTGGATTCAAACGCACCGCCACTAGTGCCGCGACGCTGCAAATGAAGCCGTCCACCAGCACCGCGATGCCCTCCTGGGCACAGGCCAGGTAGGCGCCGGCCAAGGCCGCGATCTCGAAACCGCCAAGGTCTTGCAGCGCTTGCCAGGCATCACCGCGCGCCCCCTGGTGCAAGGCAAGGGCTCGTTCGATGACCTGGGCCTTGTGGCTGACGCCCGCGGCGTTCAGCCCGGTACCTGGCCCGGCCAGCTGCGTTACCGGAATGTCCAGCAAGGCGCAGGCGATGGCGCTGGCGGCCGTGGTATTGCCGATCCCCATTTCCCCGCCGATGAACAACTGGGCGCCCTGCCCCCGGGCACGTAGCGCACTATCACGACCGGCCTGCAGCGCCTGCTCGAGCTGGGCCCGGGTCATGGCCGGGCCCTGGAGGAAGTTCGCCGTGCCCAGCCCCAGGTTCAGGTGGCGCACTCCAGGCAGCTCCAGGTTCGGCGTCACGGTGCCCAGGTCCACCACTTCCAGCTGCGCCGCCAACTGGCGGGCCAGCACGCTGATCGCGGCGCCACCCTTGACGAAGTTCAGCAGCATCTGGCCGGTCACTTCCTGCGGATAGGCCGACACACCTTCGGCCACCACCCCGTGATCACCGGCGAAGAGGGTGATCCACAGCTGCTCGATGGCGGGCTTGAGCCGGCCTTGCAAGCCCGCCAGGCGCACGGCCAGCGGCTCCAGCTGGCCCAGCGAGCCGGCCGGTTTGGTCAGCTGCTGCTGCCGTGCCAGGGCCTGCTCCACCACTTGGCTATCAATGGACTTGCACAGGTTCTGCCACCAGGAATTGCTCATAACGCGGGTCCTTTCAAAGTCAGGGGCAGGCCAGCCACCGTCAGCACCACTCGCTGACAGCGCTCGGCCAGGGCTTGATGCAGCCAACCGGCTTCATCCACATAGCGGCGAGTCAATTCGCCCAGCGGCACGACACCCATTCCGGTCTCGTTGCTGACAAAGATAATGTCTCCCGGCAGCTCGGCCACGCATTGCAGCAAGGCCTCGCGCTCGGCACAAAGGCGCTGCTGGTCTTCGAGCATCAGCAGGTTGGTCAACCACAGGGTCAGGCAGTCCACCAACAGGCAGCGCCCCGGACTGGCCGCCTGGCGCAGTACCCGGGCCAGCTCCAGGGGCTCTTCGACCAGCCCCCAGTGCGCCGGACGGCGTTCGCGATGACGGGCGATACGCTGGTTCATCTCGCCGTCCAACGGTTGGCTGGTGGCGATATAGGTCACTTCCAGCGCACTGTCGCTGGCCAGTTTCTCGGCCAGGCGGCTCTTGCCGGAGCGGGCACCACCGAGGATCAGTTGCAACATGCTTGGGCACCTCTGAAAAGAAAACCGCACACGGCTGCGTGCCTACAGGCCACAAAGCCGGCGCAATGCGGCGGTATCCAGGTGGCGCTCCACCAGGTCCGCCAGGCGTTCGATATCGCGCTCGCGCAGGCCGTGGTAATCCACCTGCTGGACATCCTCCAGGCCGGCCCAGCGCAACAGCGCGCCGCAGGCCGCTGGCGTCTCGAACAGGCCGTGCAGGTAGGTGGCGAGGATCTGCCCGTCGGCACTGCGGGCGCCGTCGCTGCGACCATCGTCCAGGCGCACTGCCGCCTGTTCCAGGGCTGGGCCACGACTGACTCCGGCATGGATCTCGTAGCCGCTGACCGCGGCGTCTTCCAGGGTCAGGCGCCCACTGACGTTACGCAGCTGCTTTTGCGCCTCCAGCACGGTTTCGAAAGCCAGCAGGCCCAGGCCCGGGCTGGAGCCCGCGGCACCTTCCAGGCCCAGTGGGTCGTGCAATTGCTCGCCGAGCATCTGCAGGCCGCCGCAGATGCCCAGGAGCTTGCCGCCGTAGCGCAGGTGCCGGGCGATGGCCTGTTCCCAGCCATTGGCCCGCAGGTAGGCGAGATCGCCGCGCACGCTTTTCGAGCCGGGGAGAATGATCAGGTCGGCGGCGGGTATCGCCTGCCCGGGCCCGATGAATTGCAGGTCTACCTGGGGATGCAGGCGCAGCGGATCGAAGTCCGTATGGTTGCTGATGCGCGGCAGCACCGGCACCACCACCTTGAGCAGTTGCTCGACCTTGCCGGCCTGGCGCTGGTCGATGCCGTCCTCGGCCTCCAGGTGCAGGTCCATGACATAGGGCAACACCCCGAGTACCGGCTTACCGGTGCGCTGCTCCAGCCAATCCAGGCCCGGTTGCAGCAGGGCGATGTCGCCGCGAAAGCGGTTGATGATGAAGCCCTTGACCCGCGCCTGCTCGCTGGGTGAAAGCAGCTCCAGGGTGCCCACCAGGTGGGCGAACACTCCGCCACGATTGATGTCGGCGATCAGCAGCACCGGACAATCCACCGCCTCGGCAAACCCCATGTTGGCGATGTCGCCGGCCCGCAGGTTGATCTCGGCCGGGGAACCGGCGCCCTCGACCATCACCACCTGGTACGCCTGGCGCAGTCGCTGGTGGGAAGCCAGCACCGCTTGCATGGCGATGGCCTTGTAGTCGTGATAGGCCACGGCATTCATGGTGGTCACCGCACGACCATGGATGATCACCTGGGAGCCCGTATCGCTGTTGGGCTTGAGCAACACCGGGTTCATGTCGGTATGGGGCGCGAGGTTGGCGGCCTGGGCCTGGACTGCCTGGGCCCGGCCGATCTCGCCGCCATCGGCGGTCACCGCGCTGTTGAGCGCCATGTTCTGCGGCTTGAACGGCACCACGCTGATCCCCTGGCGCAACAGCCAGCGGCACAGCGCGGTCACCAGGGTGCTCTTGCCCGCGTCCGATGTGGTGCCCTGCACCATCAGCGTGGTCATGGGTAGTCCTTACGATAAGCCTGCAAGGCCTGCTCCAGGCGGGCGCACTCGGCCTCGTCGGCAGGCAGGCCGAAACGCAGGCTGCTGTTGTGGGCGAACAGGCGCAGGAGAATGCCGCGCCGGGCCATGAAGTGATAGAGGCGCTCAGCCTCGTCGGTGATCAGCCATTGGAACAGCGCGCAACCGCCCTGGGGCTTGAAGCCGTAACGCTGCAACACCTCCACCAACTGCTGGCTGGCGGCCTCGCTGCGCTGGCGCTGGCGGGCATGGCCGGCGACATCCCGCAGGCAAGCCTGCCCCAGGACCCGGGTCGGGCCACTGACAGCCCAGGGTCCCACCTGCTCGGCCAACAGCCGCAACAGCCGATGCTCGGCCAGGACGAATCCCAGGCGCACCCCGGCCAGGCCGAAGAACTTGCCGAACGAACGCAGGACGATCAACCCCACCTGGTGGGCATGGCTGGCCAGGCTCAGCTCAGGCGTGTTGTCCATGAAGGCTTCGTCCACCACCAGCCAGCCACCGCGCTGGACCAGGCGTGCGTGCCACTCCAGCAGGCGCTCGGGGCTCAGGCTCAGGCCCGTGGGATTGTTGGGATTGACCACCACCAGCACATCGAGACTGTCGAGAAAGAAGTCGACTTCCTGCTCCAGCACTTCGCGTACCCGATAGCCACTGCGACGCCAGGCTTCGGCGTGCTCGGCATAACAGGGCGACAGCACCCCGACCTTGCCGGTGCGACGCAAACGCGGCAGCAGCTGGATCGCCGCCTGGGAACCGGCCACCGGCAATACTTCGTTGGCGCCGTAATAGGCACAGGCCGCCTGCTCCAGGCCGTCGTCGGTTTCCGGCAGGCGGGCCCAGGCACGCAGCGGAATCTGCGGCAACGCGAAAGGCCAGGGGGCCAGGCCGCTTGACAGATCCAGCCAGTCCTCTTCGGCGATGCCATGTTCCTGGGCCGCCCTGCGCAAACGCCCACCGTGCTCAAGCATAGAATTGCGCCCCCAGGCAAAGAATCAGCAACCACAGCCATACCCCACGCTGCACCAGCTGCCAGCCACCATCGATGGACCCGGCGCTGGCCGCTTCCCCCTCACCCAATTGCGGGCGCTGGTGCAGTTCGCCGTGATAGATCGCCGGGCCGCCCAGCTCGACCCCGAGGGCTCCAGCACCGGCGGCCATCACCGGACCGGCATTGGGGCTGTCCCAGGTCGGACCCTGGCGATACCAGCATTTGAAGGCCAGCCGGGTCTTGCCCAGCAAGGCGTAGGTCAGGGCCACCAGGCGCGCCGGAATATAGTTGAGCAGATCGTCGATCCGCGCAGCAGCCCAGCCGAAACGCTCGAAGCGCTCGTTGCGGTAACCCCACATCGCATCCAGGGTGTTGCTCAGACGATAGAGCACCACCCCGGGCGCACCGGCCACGGCGAACCAGAACAAGGCGGCGAACACCGCATCGCTGCCGTTCTCCAGCACGGACTCGGTGGCCGCGCGCGCCACGGCGGGGGCATCCAGCTCGCTGGTCTGGCGGCTCACCAGGAAACCCACCCGCCGCCGCGCCTCATCCAGGTCATCGCTACGCAGGGCCTGGGCCACCGGCTCGACATGCTCGCCAAGGCTGCGCAGCCCCAAAGCACAATACAGCGCCAGGACTTCCACCAACCAGCCGATACAGGGGAGCCAGGACAAGGCCGTGGCCAACAGGGTGAGAGGCAGGACCGCCAGGACCCAGGCCGTGACGCCATGACTGCGCCAACCTCGTCCGCCGGCGTTGAAACGTTGCTCGATGCGATCCGCCAAGCTCCCGAAGGCCACCAGTGGATGCCAGCGCTTGGGCTCGCCCAGCAGCGCATCCAGCGCCACCCCGGCGACACTCAGCAACGCCACGCTCATTGACTCACTCCCCAGTAATTTTCATACAGCAATTCATTCAATGGCCGGGGCTGGGCCCAGCCCTCCAGCGCGAGCATCGGCGCCGCATAGAACTCGGTGACCGGCCCCAGGCACAGCACGGCCAGGGGCTTAGCACCTTCGGGCAAGCCCAGGAGATTGGCCAGGGCCTGGGGCTCGAACAGCGATACCCAACCCATGCCCAACCCTTCGCTGCGCGCCGCCAGCCAGAGGTTCTGGACGGCGCAGGACAGGGAGGCGAGGTCCATTTCCGGCAGGGTCCGGCGACCGAAGACATGCCGTTCCCGGCCGTCCATCAACGCCGCCACCAGCAATTCGGCGCACTCGTTGATGCCTTCGACCTTGAGCTTCATGAACTCGTCGGAACGCTCCCCCAGCGCCTCGGCGGTACGTACCCGCTCTTCTTCCACCAACTGCCGGATGTTGTCCCGCAGCGCACGGTCACTGATGCGGATAAACCGCCAGGGCTGCATCAGGCCAACGCTAGGGGCCTGGTGCGCGGCCTCCAGCAGGCGCTGCAACAGCTCGGGAGCAACACTGCCGCCGGCGAAATGCCGCATGTCACGACGCTCGGCAATAGCACGATAGACCGCCTCGCGCTCGGCCGCGGAAAACGCCTGCTCAATCACACGCCAGGCCCTCGGCGACCCCTGGCCGGGGCGCGAACAACGCTGCCACCGCCACAGGATTGGATGGGAAGTAGAAGTGCACATAGGAGGCGGTCATGCGCCCGTCGCGATACACCGCCTCGGCACCCCGCCCCCCATTGGGGCTCGCCCCCCGGGCGATGGGCGCAAGTTCGGTACTGGTCAGGGAGTGATGGTAGGTGTGCCCGCGCAGACGGCCCTCCGGCAGGTCCACCGCTTGCAAGGCCAAGGCCGCCAGGCGCTTCTGCATCACCGCCTCGCCGGGCAGCAGCCCCAAGAGTTCGGCACGCTGGCCCTCGACATCGGTCAGGGCATCGAGCAGGTACAGCATCCCGCCGCATTCAGCGAGCAGCGGCTTGCCGGCGGCGTGATGGGCACGGATGGCCGCAAGCATGCCGCTATTGCTGGCCAGCGCCTGATGGTGCAGCTCGGGGTAACCGCCGGGCAGATACAGGCTGTCGGCCACCGGCAGCTCACGATCATGGATCGGCGAGAAGAAACTCAGCTGCGCGCCCATGGCCCGCAGCAGGTCGAGGCTGGCGCCGTAGGTGAAGGCGAATGCCTCATCCCGCGCCACGGCGATCCGCACGCCCTCCAGCAGCGGCTCGCAGGACGCCGGGGCCGGCGCGGCAAACCCCACCGCCGGCGGCAACGCCACCTGGCAACTGCTGGCCAGGGCCTCGGCAGCGGCATCCAGGCGCAGATCCAGGTCATTGAGTTCATTGGCCTGGACCAGGCCCAGGTGGCGACTGGGCAGCTCGATCGAGGTTTCCCGAGACAAGGCCCCGTACCAGCGCAACCCTTCGGTCAGGCTGCCTTCGAGCAGTTGCGCATGGCGCAAGGTCCCCACCCGGTTGGCCAGCACGCCGGCGAACGGCAGGTCCGGCTGGTAGCGCGCCAGGCCCAGGGCCAGGGCGCCGAAAGTCTGGGCCATGGCGGTGCCATCGATCACCCCCAGCACCGGCACGCCGAAATGCCGGGCCAGGTCGGCGCTCGATGGCGTGCCATCGAACAACCCCATAACGCCTTCGATGAGGATCAGGTCGGCCTCGCCGGCGGCCTCCCACAGCAAGCGGCGGCTTTCCTGCTCGCCCACCATCCACATGTCCAGCTGGTACACCGGGGCACCGCTGGCACGCTCGAGAATCATCGGATCGAGAAAATCCGGACCGCACTTGAACACCCGCACCTTGCGCCCCTGGTTACGGTGCAGGCGCGCCAGGGCGGCAGTCACGGTGGTCTTGCCCTGGCCGGATGCCGGAGCGGCGATCAATACCGCCGGGCAATGACGAACATCATTCATGGGTTCACGCTCACAGCTCGATGCCCTTCTGCGCCTTGATACCGGCCTGGAAGGCGTGCTTGACCATGCCCATTTCGGTGACGGTGTCGGCCAGCTCGAGCATTTCCGGCTTGGCCCCGCGCCCGGTCACCACCACGTGCTGCATCGGCGGACGGGCCTGCAGGTCGCTGAGCACCTGATCCAGGTCCAGGTAACCATGCTTGAGGGCGATGTTCAGCTCATCGAGTACCACCAGGCCGATCTGCGGATCGCGCAACAGCTCCCGGGAAACCGCCCAGGCGGCCTCGGCGGCGGCGATGTCGCGCTGGCGGTCCTGGGTCTCCCAAGTGAAGCCCTCGCCCATCACATGGAACCGCACCTGCTCGGGAAAGCGCCGGAAGAACAGCTCTTCGCCAGTGCTTTCGCGGCCCTTGATGAACTGCACCACGCCACAGCGCATGCCATGGCCCATGGACCGTGCCAGCATGCCGAAGGCCGAACTGCTCTTGCCTTTGCCGTTGCCGGTCAGGACCAGCAACAGCCCGCATTCATTGGGCGAGTTGGCGATACGCTCGTCGATCACCGCTTTTTTGCGCAGCATGCGCGCCAGATGACGTTCGTCACGCTCGAGGGATTCACTCATGGAGCAGCTCTCCGTTGGGGCTTGGGGAACGGGGGGCAGGAATGGAAAACGGACGGCGCAAGCCTGGCATCGCCCACCGTGATGCCGTTGGATGGATCAGGCCGGTCTCCGGGCTCGTGAGCGGCATCACTGCCGGACTGCGCGCCTTCCCATGCCTGCTTCGACACAGTGGCACTCGCGCAATCTTGACTCACCTACCGTTGCGGGGGCAGCGCCGGAATCGTCGCCGGCTCCATCGCTGGAACGGGCCCTGACCGGCTTCCCTGTTTCACTCTGTCGACCCAGGAGTCACAGAGCACCTGAAACAAGTCGCGAAGGTTAGAGGGTTGGGGATGGAGCGTCAATGAAGCGGCCCGCCGCACCCAACGGAAAACTGCACTGCATCAACAAACTGACGCCAATCTTGTGCCACACTGAAAGCAGTGATATCAAATAGCCACTTTCAGGACATGACGTCCATCACAACAATAAGGGGTGAGTTCGATGCAAGGCATGATCATCAGCAATCCAAGGCTGGAATTCCTGCGACCGATGCTGGAGCGCTGGTTCGATTGCATTGACCGCTACAACGCGATTCGCGGCGATAACGAAACCCCATATTGGTTCGACGAACAAGCCAACCTGGGGCTGCTCTCAGCCGCAGCCTGGATGGCCGAGATGGTGACCCTGGAACGCAGCCCCAGCAAGAAACAGCTCGAAGAAGGCGCGCGCAATGCCCACACCGACCTGTACCTGGCCACCCAGGAAGAACGCGCCTATATCCAAGCCACCCAGCGCTGGCCAAGGGTCAACAGCCTGAACCTGACCCAGGCACTGCTGGATATCGCCAATGCAGCGAAGACCATCAGCTACGCCAGCGACCTGAAGCTTGGCTGCCTGTTCGTCGCACCTCAAAAGGCCCAGCACAGCGCGACTCCCGAAGAACTGCAAGACATGCTCGACGACCTGCAGAAGGAGCACTGCTGCGCCGTGGCCTGGTATTTCCCCTATGCCTATCGCAAGCTGCACAACGAAGCCGGCCACTACCACCCTGGGGTGGCGGCCTTGTTCAAGGAGGCTCGCTGAACGGAAGGAACCCCAGGGCCCCATGCTTCTCTATGATTGAACATTCGCGCATTCATAGGGACATCAGCATGCTCAAGCCTCGCCATACCTTGCTCATCGCCATCGCCGCCGGTCTCGCCGCCTGCGGCGAAACCTCCAGCCTGCAGGTTGCAGACGGTACCGGCCCCAACCCCAAGTTGCCGGAGCCCAACCCCACCCTGATCCCCACCCTGAATATCGCACCGGCCATCGGCTGGCCCGAGGGAGCGAAACCGCTGGCCGCCAACGGGACCCAGGTCAGCGCCTTCGCCGAGCATCTCGATCATCCTCGCTGGCTTTATGTCCTGCCTAACGGGGACGTGCTGGTGGCGGAAACCAACGCCCCGCCCAAACCGGACGACAGCCGGGGCATCCGCGGCTGGGTAGCCGGCAAGGTGATGGGGCGCGCCGGGGCCACGGTTCCCAGCGCCAACCGCATCACCCTGCTGCGCGATGCCGACCATGACGGCGTGGCGGAGACTCGCAGCGTCTTCCTGGAGAACCTCAACTCGCCCTTCGGCATGACCCTGGTGGGCAACGACCTGTATGTAGCCGATACCGACAAGCTGCTGCGCTTCCCCTACCAGAACGGTGACACCAGGATCAGCGCCGGCGCCACCAAGGTCGTGGACCTGCCCGGCGGCACGCTGAATCACCACTGGACCAAGAATGTCATCGCCAGCAAGGATGGCAGCAAGCTGTATGTCACCGTCGGCTCGAACAGCAATGTCGGCGAAAACGGCCTGGACAAGGAAGAAGGCCGGGCGGCGATCTGGGAAGTGGACCGTGCCAGCGGCCAGCATCGCTTGTTCGCCACCGGCCTGCGCAACCCCAATGGCCTGGCCTGGGAGCCAGTCAGCGGAGCCCTCTGGACAGCAGTGAACGAACGGGACGAGATCGGCAGCGACCTGGTGCCCGACTACATCACATCGGTCAAGGATGGCGCCTTCTACGGCTGGCCCTTCAGCTACTACGGCCAGCATGTGGACGTGCGGGTCAAACCCCAGGATCCGGCACTGGTGGCCAAGGCAATCTCCCCGGACTACGCCGTGGGGCCGCACACGGCCTCGCTGGGCCTGGCGTTCGCCACTGGCAGCAAGCTGCCCGCGCCCTTCACCGAAGGCGCCTTCATCGGCCAGCACGGTTCCTGGAACCGCAAGCCCCACAGTGGCTACAAGGTGCTCTTCGTACCCTTCAGCGGCGGCAAACCCCAAGGACAGCCGATCGACCTGCTCAGCGGCTTTCTAGATGCTGACAAGAACGCCATGGGGCGCCCGGTGGGAGTGGTGATCGACCAGCAAGAGGCCCTGCTGGTCGCCGATGACGTCGGCAACAAGATCTGGCGCGTGAGCGCTGCCAAGAAGCCCTGATCTCAGCGCTTGCGGCACAGGGTCAGGCTGTCCCCCAGGGGCAGCAACGACAGATCGATACGCGGGTCATCCTTGAGGGCACGATTGAGCGCCTGGATGGCCCGGGTATCCTCGCTGGCAGGAGCGACCTCCAACACCCGCCCACTCCACAAGGTGTTATCGAACACGACCAGGCCCGCGGTGCGCAGCAAGCGCAAGGCAGACTCCAGGTAAACCGGGTAATTGGCCTTGTCGGCATCGATGAAGATCAGGTCGAAAGAACCAGCCTGCCCCTGTTGCTCCAGGCTGGCCAGGGTTTCCAGGGCAGGCGCCAGACGCAGATCGATACGCTGCTGGACTCCGGCCTCCTGCCAGTAACGGCGGGCAGTGGCGTTGTAGTCCCCAGGAAGATCACAGCAGAGCAGAGAACCATCCCCAGGTAGCGCCTGGGCCATGCACAAGGCGCTGTAGCCGGTGAAGGTACCAACCTCCAGCACGCGGCGAGCACCGACCAGCTTGATCAACAGGGCGAGGAACTGCCCCTGCTCCGGCGCAACCTGCCAGCGCGCAGTGGGCAAGGCCTGGGTTTCATCCCGCAGACGACGCAGCAGAGGCGTTTCACGCAGGGACACATCCAGCAGGTACTGGTAGAGGGCATCGTCGAGATTGAGCGTACGAGCAGTCACGAACACCTCGACAAGAAAAGATTAAGGGTTGTGCGCCAGGTGTTCCGGCTGCAACACGCGCTTGGCGCTCAGGTAGGCTTTCTGCCAGTAGGCCTTGGACAGGCTGTCGAGCTTCACCGTGCCGCCGGTGGCCGGGGCATGCACGAAACGCCCTTCCCCGACGTAGATCCCGGCATGACTGACCTGGGAGCCGCCATTGGTGGCGAAGAAGATCAGGTCGCCGGTCTGCAAGGCATTCTTGCCGACGTCCGGCGCCTGCATGCCGATCATTTCCCGGGTCGAGCGTGGCAGCGAGATACCTGCAGCATCACGATACACATAGCCGATCAGGCCGCTGCAATCGAACCCGGAGTCCGGAGTGTTGCCACCCCAGCGATAAGGCGTACCCACCAGGCCCAGGGCGCGGAACAGCACGTCTTCGGCAACCGGTGAAAAGGTCTGTGGGGAATTGAATACCGGAGCCCGCACCACGGGCGCAGGTGGCGGAGTACGGCTGGCGCAGGCGCTGAGCAGCGCGGCGAGGACAACAAGAGCGATACGGGCCGAGGTCGACATAAGCTGGACAATCCTGATCGGGATGCGGCTTTCTCTGCCGTGGTACTGAAAACAAAACCGCGTAAGCAGGGCTTACGCGGTTTGTTTCAACAATAGATCAGGATTCTAGCGCCTACACGCGAAACTTCAAGTAAGACTTTAACTTCGCCCTACAAACAGTCTGCTTATTTGCGTGCGGTGACCACGGTCGGAGCCATGGCGAGTGCACGCTTGGCTTCGATGAAGGTCTTGCTCCAGTAGCTGTCGCCCAGGCTATCGACCCGCACACCGCCACTGCGACGGCTGCTGGAGTGGATAAACTGGTCGTCGCCCAGATAGATACCGGCATGACTGACGCGCCCGCGGCCATTGGTGCTGAAGAACAGCAGGTCGCCTGGCTTGAGGTTGTTGCGCGCGACCAATGGGGCCTTGACGTTGATCATCTCGCGAGTGGAGCGCGGCAGGTTCATGCCAGCCTCTTCGCGGAACAGGTAGCCGATGAAACCGCTGCAATCGAAGCCGGCTTCGGAGCTACCACCGAAACGGTAGCGGGTACCGATCAGGGACATGCCGCGCTCTAGGATGCTGTCGGCCAGAACTGGCAACTGGTAAGGCTTGCTGTCAGCGAATTCTGCCAGTTCCTTTTCAGTTGCCAGCTCTTCCTGGTAGACCGCGGAAGACTGGTTGGTAGTGGTGACTTTAGCCTGCTGTACGACTTGCTGCTGCGACACCGGGGCATGAGAGGCGCAGCCAAACAACAGGGTAACGAGTGCGAGAGGCACGAGGGGTGCGAAGCGATTTAGCATGGGCACGACCGTGGCTTGTTATAAAAGAAGAAGCGACTATGCCTTCTATCGCTCTCATTTGCAAATTCAATCGATCAGAATGTGACTTATGAGTTTCTTCAGTACATCTAAGGCTTTAAGCCCGTTTAAACGCCATCGGCCTGTGGAAACCCTTCCAAAGGCACATTTTCTGGCGCCTGGAATATGCCAAAACCCGACCAAAGGTCGCTTCTAGCCGCTGGGTTCACCAACCCAGGGTTTCCTTCAAGAAAGGAATTGTCAGCTTGCGCTGGGCCTGGAGCGAAGCCTGGTCAAGGCGCTCCAGCAACTCGAACAAAGCACTCATGCTCCGGGTACCCCGGGTCAGGATGAAATGCCCAACTTCATCGGTCAGGTGCAGGCCACGCCGGGACGCCCGCAACTGCAAGGCCCTCAGCTTGTCTTCATCGGAAAGTGCGCGCATCTGGAAGATCAACGCCAGGGTCAGGCGCGACTTGAGGTCCGCCAGCTTCACCGGCAACTCCCGCGGAGATGTCGAGGCTGCGATCAGCAGGCGTCGTCCGCTGTCGCGCAAGCGATTGAACAGATGGAACAAGGCCTCTTCCCAGTCGGCCTTACCGGCCACGACCTGCAGATCGTCCAGGCATACCAGTTCGTATTGCTCGAGGTGGTCCAGGATCTCGATCCCGCGATCCAGAAGCTCCGCCAGCGGAAGGTATACAGCCGGCTCTCCCAATTGCTCGAAACGCAAACAAGCCGCTTGCAACAAATGAGTACGCCCCACACCATCCTTGCCCCAGAGGTAGATCAGGCTCTCGGTCCAGCCGGCATCGGCTTCGCAGAGGCGCTCGACGTAGCCGAGTGCTGCGGCATTGGCGCCTGGATAGTAGTTGATGAAGGTGGCGTCATCACGCAGACGCACACCCAGGGGCAGCTGAATCGGTTTCATGCTGGCTGAACAGTTCCAAACGAACCGTTAGTGGCCTCTGTGTAAATTTTGCAAAGTTTATACCCGTGACGCCGAGCGCACAATGCAGCAGACCACAAGCAAAATCAAAGGTTTGCGTGAGCCGAAAGCCCTGTGGATGGCTTCCTTGACAGTCAGGGATCGCTGCGCGACCGCCGACCTGAAGGGGCACCAGCACCCGATGCCCCTGCTCTTCGTGCTACAGATCGGGTTCCTGCGCTCCACTATAGAGGTTCGAATCCTTATACAAGTCATGTATATGGCGTACGAGCACCATGATCACCGCAGCCACCGGCAACGCTAGCAGCACTCCGGTGAAACCGAACAACTCCCCGCCAGCCAGGATGGCGAAGATGACTGCCACCGGGTGCAAGCCGATGCGGTCGCCAACCAACAACGGAGTGAGCACCATCCCCTCCAGCGCCTGCCCCACCATGAATACTGCGACGATGCCGATCATGGGATACAAGTCGCCACCGAACTGGAACAGGCCTGCGATCAACGCAGCACCGATACCGATGATGAACCCCATGTAGGGCACGATGGCCGCGAGCCCGGCGATCAAGCCGATCAGCAGGCCCAGTTCGAGCCCCACCAGCATCAACCCGGCGGCATAGATCATGCCCAGAGCCACCATGACCAGCAGTTGGCCACGCACAAAGGCACCCAGCACTTCATGGCACTCGCCTGCCAGGGACACCACCTGCTCTTCACGATCCCGCGGCAGCAGGCTGCGGACCTTGGCCATCATCAGGTCCCAGTCACGCAGCAGATAAAAACTGACCACCGGAATCAACACCAGGTTGGCCAACCAGCCGATCAGCGCCAAGCCGGAGGCCGTGGCCTGGCTCAGCACCACGCCGACGATGTCCGTGGTCTGCCCCATGTGCTCGCTGATGGCAGCCTTGACCTTGTCGAACTTCCAGAAACCATCCGCCAGCCCTAACCGGGACTGGACCCAGGGCATGGCCGTGTGCTGGACCCAATCGAGCATTTGCGGCGCCAACTCATAGAGGCGCACCAACTGCCTGGCCAGCATGGGCACCAGCACCAGCAACAGCGCCATCACGATCAGGGTGAACAAGGCGAAGACCGCCACCACCCCCCAAGTGCGCGACAAACCCCACTTCTCCAGGCGATCCACCAAGGGATCGAACATATACGCCAGCAACAGCGCGACCAGGAACGGACTGAGGATCGGATGCAGCAGGTAAAGGAACCCGCAGACCAACAGCGCCACGCCCAACCAGATCCAACGACGGGTATCACCCATAAAGCACTCCTGCTTCTATATAGAAGGAAACCACCCGCTACCAACGAAAACGCAGTTGCGCGCCAGAGTCTGGAAAGGCCGCCGGCGTACTGCCTTCGACTCCCGTGGCAGGCAACGATTGCGCTTGCCCGGCGGGAATTTCCTGCAACTTGGCCAGGGACAGCTGCGCACGCAGCTGCTCGGCGCTGCCATTGACTCGATAGACGATCCGATCGCCATCGACGCTGCGCAACTGCGCACCAAAAGGCTCCAGCAAATGGCCGAGACTCGCATAACGCTCCAGGTTCATGCCTTGCACCTCCAGCAATTGTTCGCTGGAAACACCTGGACGCGTGACGAAGCGCGGCGCCAGGCGCTGGCTCACGGCCAGCAACACTGCGTCGGCCAAGGCGCCGGTATCAGCCCCCTGGACCGTCCCCTGCTCCTTCTGGTCGCCCAGCCACAAGCGCCATTTGGCCTGCCACTGGCCACCCTCTTCACGGGCATGCACCGCCAGCAGCGCATCCGCGCCGTATCGCTCCGACGCCTCGCGCAGTGGCGCTGGATCGGCTCCCTCGAGATTAGGCGCAGTAGCGACGATCTGTTCATTGAGGTCCCCCAGCGGCAAGCGCAGCGGCAATCCGCGATGCTGGGCGGCTCGCCGCAAAGGCTCGGCACTGGCCTGGCCATCGCCCACCAGGGTCGAGCCCTCGGTGGAATCGCTCAGCCACCAGCCGAGGATCGACGGCCGATTGCTCCCCCACAGCGACAAGCCGGCCTGGCGCAAGGCGCGGTCGGTACTGGCCGGATCGAAGTCCACCTGTAGGCTCTCCGGCGGCCCGGCGTCGTAGCCGTACTGGCTGATGATCTGCTGCGGGTCCTTGCGGACTTCCGCCAGTCCCGGCCCCTGGGCCGCCTTGGCATCGCCGGTGAGGCGCAGCACCAGGGTCTCAAGGGCGCGCTGGGTGGCCTGGTCGCGTTCCTGGGGCGACTGGCTGCTCACCGGCTCGCGCACCTGATACAAGCCATTGAGGGTTTCGGCATGACTCACCAGGCTGGCCAACGACAAGCAGCCCACAAATAGAAATTGACCCAGACGCATGGAAGATTCTCGATGACAAAAACGATTGAAACAGCGCGCATGCATCGCTGCGAACAAGGCTGTGACCACAAGCCCTGGCAAAACATTCACCGTCGCCGGACGATTTTCGCACTGTCATGACGACAACCAATCAAGCGCTATACCTTATACAGGCTAGGGCGCAACCACCAATATGGGCGATCCCGGTTTTTTTAGCAGGATATGCCTCTACCCGTCGGCCCGAGGATGGCCGCTGCCCCTCAAGCCTGATAAAATCGCGCGCCTTCGCAGACCGCCATCAGCGGGTCCCTCGAAGCACAGTCCCAGTGCTTCAGCGGGCTCATTGGTTCGGTCGATATCCCTGAATCCCCTTAAAGGCCTGGATCAATGAGCAAGCAACCCTCCCTGAGCTACAAAGACGCCGGTGTAGACATCGACGCCGGCGAAGCACTGGTCGAACGCATCAAGGGCGTCGCCAAGCGCACCGCACGCCCTGAAGTCATGGGTGGCCTGGGCGGCTTCGGCGCCCTCTGCGAGATCCCGGCCGGCTACAAGCAGCCAGTACTGGTCTCCGGCACCGACGGCGTCGGTACCAAGCTGCGCCTGGCACTGAACCTGAACAAGCACGACAGCATCGGCCAGGACCTGGTCGCCATGTGCGTCAACGACCTGGTGGTGTGCGGTGCCGAGCCGCTGTTCTTCCTCGATTACTACGCCACCGGCAAGCTCAACGTCGACGTGGCTGCCACCGTGGTCACCGGCATCGGCGCCGGCTGCGAGCTGGCCGGCTGCTCCCTGGTCGGTGGTGAAACCGCCGAGATGCCAGGCATGTACGAAGGCGAGGACTACGACCTGGCAGGCTTCTGCGTCGGTGTGGTGGAAAAGGCCGAGATCATCGACGGCTCGAAAGTGGTCACCGGTGATGCGCTGATCGCCCTGCCCTCTTCCGGCCCGCACTCCAACGGCTACTCGCTGATCCGCAAGATCCTCGAAGTTTCCGGCACCGACATCGACAACACCCAGCTGGACGGCAAGCCACTGGCCGACCTGCTGATGGCCCCGACCCGCATCTACGTGAAACCGCTGCTCAAGCTGATCAAGGACACCGGCGCGGTCAAGGCCATGGCCCACATCACCGGCGGCGGCCTGCTGGACAACATTCCGCGCGTGCTGCCAAAAGGCGCCCAGGCCGTGGTTGACGTGGCCAGCTGGCAACGTCCGGCGGTCTTCGACTTCCTGCAGGAAAAAGGCAACGTCGACGAGCATGAAATGCACCGCGTGCTGAACTGCGGCGTGGGCATGGTCATCTGCGTAGCCCAGGACCAGGTCGACAACGCCCTGAACGTGCTGCGTGCAGCCGGCGAGCAACCTTGGGTCATCGGCCAGATCGCCAATGCTGCCGAGGGCGCGGCCCAGGTCGAGCTGAAGAACCTCAAGGCCCACTGATGCAAGAGCGGAAGTCGCCGACCTGTGATGTTGTGGTGCTGCTGTCCGGCACCGGCAGTAACCTGCAAGCGCTGATCGACAACGCGCGGACCGACGACAGTCCGGTCCGCATCGCTGCAGTGATCTCCAATCGCGCCGACGCCTACGGGCTGCAACGCGCCAAGGAAGCGGGCATCGCTACCCGCTGCCTCGATCACACCACCTTCGAGGGCCGCGAGGCCTTCGACCAGGCACTGATCGAACTGATCGACACCTTCCAACCGAAGCTGGTAGTACTGGCCGGATTCATGCGCATCCTCAGCGCAGGCTTCGTCCGCCACTACCAGGGTCGCCTGTTGAATATCCACCCTTCGCTGCTACCTAAATACAAAGGGTTACACACTCACCAGCGGGCCCTGGAAGCCGGAGACCCGGAACATGGCTGCAGCGTGCACTTCGTCACCGAGGAACTCGATGGCGGGCCTCTGGTCGTACAGGCTGTGATCCCGGTAGAGTTGCACGACTCGCCCCAGAGCCTGGCACAGCGAGTGCACGTCCAGGAACACCGGATTTACCCAATGGCCGTACGTTGGTTTGCCGAAGGTCGGCTAGCCCTTGGCGACCAAGGTGCTTTACTGGACGGCAAATTACTGGCCGCCAGCGGTTACTTGATTCGAACCTAGGAGATTTTATGCGTCGCGCCCTGCTCTTCGCTTGTGCTCTGTTCGCCCTGCCGGTTGTGCAGGCGGCAGATCTTCACCCGTTCTCCGCCAGCTACACCGCCGACTGGAAACAACTGCCCATGAGCGGCACTGCTGAGCGCAGCCTGGAAAAAACCGCCAGCGGCGCCTGGAAACTCAGCTTCAAGGCATCGATGATGATTGCCAGCCTGACTGAGGAAAGCACCCTGACCCTGGAGAAGGACACCCTGGTGCCCCAGTCCTACCACTTCGAGCGTGGCGGCCTGGGCAAAGCCAAGAAGTCCGACCTGGACTTCGACTGGACCGCCAAGATGGTCACCGGCACCGACCGCGGCGACGCGGTGAAGCTGCCGCTGAACACCGGGATGGTGGACAAGTCGACCTACCAGCTGGCCCTGCAGCATGACGTCGCCGCCGGCAAGAAGACCATGAGCTACCAGGTGGTGGACGGCAGCGATGTCGATACCTATGACTTCCGTGTCCTGGGCTCGGAGAAGGTCGACACCAAGGCCGGCCAGATCGACGCCATCAAGGTCGAGCGCGTTCGCGATCCAACACAGAGCAAACGCACCACCGTGATGTGGTTCGCCAAGGATTGGGACTACCTGCTGGTGCGCCTGCAGCAGGTGGAAACCGACGGCAAGGAGTACAACATCATGCTCCTCAACGGCACCGTCGACGGCAAGGCCGTCAAGGGCAGCTGAAGCTACCAACGAAAAGCCCCGCTCATGCGGGGCTTTTTTTTGCCCGAAATCCACCATCACCTCGACCTGCAAGGCGCCATGCAAGGCGAGAAAGATGAAACTTTTTTCATGAAACTTCTAGCACTGCGACCGAATGTCACGGTTTTCGAGGGCTGTGGAATTGTCTTCATTTTTGCAAAGGTCTATTGCAAATCAGGTCGATTTACTTAGCTAGCTAACAAAACATATAACAGAGGCCTGCACACGCCTTGCTGCAGATCAACAGAGATTGGAGCTAGCAGATGACTGTAAAAGTGACTGAACGCGACGATTCACATATGT
The DNA here is from genome assembly GCF_046230915.1 of Pseudomonas sp. KCJK8993. NCBI lineage: Bacteria > Pseudomonadati > Pseudomonadota > Gammaproteobacteria > Pseudomonadales > Pseudomonadaceae > Pseudomonas > Pseudomonas sp. KCJK8993. The sequence goes on along the minus strand of NZ_JBJJLO010000027.1, from coordinate 37,116 downwards.
CCCACGAAGGCGTAGCCGCGGGCGTACGCAGCTGGGACGTGCATCAACAAGACATGCTGGTGGGCATGTTCCACTCCGAAAGCGAAGCCCATAGCTACAAGGCAGAACTGGAAAAGCTCGAACAGCAGCGCACCCTGCTGGGCTCCTGAGTCAAGGCCGATCCGCAAGGCGGGAATCTCCACGCCGGTCCCCGTCCTTGCAACAACGACAAACCCCGCTCATGGCGGGGTTTGTCGTTGTTGCTGGTTACCACATCAGATCGTCAGGGATCTGGTAGGCCGCGTATGGATCATCCTCGTCCGGCGCCTCGGTCGGGGTATTGAGCTGCACGATGCGGCTGGGGTCACGTTCCTGGATCTTCAGTGCCGCCTCCCGGGGGATCACCTCGTAACCGCCACCATGGTGGACGATGGCCAGGGAGCCGCTGCTGAGCTTGTTGCGCATCAGGTTGTTCACCGACAGGCGCTTGACCTTCTTGTCGTCGACAAAGTTGTAGTAGTCCTCGGTGGTCAGCTTGGGCAGGCGCGATACCTCGATCAATTGCTTGATCTGGGCGGCCCGGGCCTTCTGCTCGGCCTTCTCTTGCTGCTGGCGGTTGAGCTCCTGGTCACGCTTGACCTTCTCGGCCATCGCCTCCTGGGCGGCGCGTTGCTGGGAGTCGTCGAGCACGGCCTGACCCTTGTGGGCCAGACGCTGCTGCTTCTGCTTGTCCTTGCCGACCTGCTTGGCCTGCTTTTGGTTGACCAAGCCTGCTTTGAGCAATTGGTCGCGAAGGGAAAGGCTCATGGTGCTTACTCACTTGGGCTACGGCTTGCGCCGCAGTTGGGCAAAATCTTTTCCTGGCGCTTGGCCTCGCCCCACAGGGCGTCCAGCTCTTCCAGGGTGCAATCTTCCACGGGACGACCGTTATTGCGCAATGCCTGCTCGATGAATCGGAAGCGGCGATCGAACTTGCCATTGGCACCGCGCAGCGCGGTTTCCGGGTCGACCTTGAGCTGCCGGGCCAGGTTGACCACCGCGAACAACAGGTCGCCGATCTCGTCGGTGATGGCTGCGGCGTCATGGTCGGCCATGGCTTCCAGCACCTCGTCCAACTCCTCGCGCACCTTGTCCACCACCGCCAGCGGTTCTGGCCAGTCGAAACCGACCTGGGCCGCACGCTTCTGCAACTTGGCCGCACGGGACAACGCAGGCAGCGCCGCCGGCACATCGTCCAGCAACGACAACTGCTGCGGCACGACAGCCTTCTCGGCACGCTCCTCAGCCTTGATCTGCTCCCAGCGTTCCTTGACCTGCTCTTCGTCGAGGCGCGGAACGTCCAGCGGCGCATGCAGGTCCCCGGTCGGGAACACGTGGGGATGACGGCGAACCAGCTTGCGAGTGATGCCATCCACCACCGAAGCGAATTCGAAACGTCCCTCCTCCCGGGCCAGCTGGCTGTAGTACACCACCTGGAACAACAGGTCTCCCAGCTCGCCTGGCAAGTGATCGAAGTCGCCGCGCTCGATGGCGTCGGCCACTTCGTAGGCTTCCTCGAGGGTATGGGGGACGATGCTGGCATAGCTCTGCTTGAGATCCCAGGGGCAGCCGTATTGCGGGTCCCGCAGGCGCGCCATGAGGTGAAGCAGGTCGTCGAGGCTGTACATCGGTTCGTTCATGTCCTGGGCTGTCATGGAGTCCGGTTGCGCCGGGTCTCGATGATGTTCGGCAACTGCGAGATCCGCCCCAGCAGGCGCCCCAATGCATCCAGGCCGGGGATCTCGATGGTCAGGGACATCAGCGCGGTGTTGTCTTCCTTGTTCGAGCGGGTGTTGACCGCCAGCACGTTGATCCGCTCGTTGAGCAGCACCTGGGACACGTCACGCAGCAAGCCGGAGCGATCGTAGGCCCGGATGATGATATCCACCGGGTACGTCAGCACCGGCACCGGTCCCCAGCTGACCTGGATGATCCGCTCCGGCTCGCGTCCGGCCAACTGCAGGACCGAGGCGCAGTCCTGGCGATGGATACTGACGCCGCGACCCTGGGTGATGTAGCCAACGATGGCGTCGCCCGGCAATGGCTGGCAGCAACCGGCCATCTGGGTCATCAGGTTGCCCACGCCCTGGATCTGGATATCGCCACGCTTGCCCGGCTTGTAGCCCGCGGCCTTGCGTGGAATCAGCTCCAGTTGCTCGTTGCCGCGTTCGGGCTCCACCAGTTGCTGGGCCAGGTTGACCAACTGCGCCAGGCGCAGGTCGCCCGCACCCAGGGCGGCGAACATGTCCTCGGCGATCTTCATGTTGGCCTTCTCGGCCAGCTTGTCGAAGTCCACCTGGGGCAGGCCGAGGCGGCTCAGCTCGCGTTCCAGCAGAGTCCTGCCGGCAGCGACGTTCTGGTCGCGGGCCTGCAGCTTGAACCAGTGGACGATCTTCGCCCGCGCCCGGGACGTGGTGACGTAGCCCAGGTTGGGGTTCAGCCAGTCGCGGCTCGGAGTGCCGTGCTTGCTGGTGATGATCTCCACCTGCTCGCCGGTCTGCAGGCTGTAGTTAAGCGGCACGATCCGGCCGTTGATCTTCGCGCCACGGCAGTTGTGGCCGATCTCGGTGTGCACCCGGTAGGCGAAGTCCAGTGGCGTGGCGCCCTTGGGCAGGTCGATGGCGTGGCCGTCGGGAGTGAAGATGTAGACCCGGTCCGGCTCGATATCCACCCGCAGTTGCTCGGCCAGGCCACCGATATCGCCCAGTTCCTCGTGCCATTCCAGCACCTGGCGCAACCAGGAAATCTTCTCTTCGTAATGGTTGGAACCGGACTTGACGTCGGTGCCCTTGTAGCGCCAGTGGGCGCAGACTCCGAGCTCCGCTTCCTCATGCATCGCATGGGTGCGGATCTGCACTTCCAGCACCTTGCCCTCGGGACCGATCACTGCCGTATGCAGCGAGCGATAACCGTTTTCCTTGGGGTTGGCGATGTAGTCGTCGAATTCCTTGGGAATGTGTCGCCACAGGGTGTGCACGATACCCAGCGCGGTGTAGCAGTCGCGCATTTCCGGCACCAGCACCCGCACGGCACGCACGTCGTAGATCTGGCTGAACTCCAGGCCCTTGCGCTGCATTTTGCGCCAGATGGAATAGATGTGCTTGGCCCGGCCGCTGATATCGGCGTTGACGCCAGTGGCCTGCAACTCGCTCTGCAACTGGTTCATCACATCGGAGATGAAGCGCTCGCGATCCAGGCGCCGTTCATGCAACAGCTTGGCGATCTGCTTGTACTGCTCGGGCTCCAGGTAACGGAAGGACAGGTCCTCCAGCTCCCACTTGATATGGCCAATCCCCAGGCGATGGGCCAGGGGCGCATAGATATCGAAAACTTCCCGGGCGACCCGGTTGCGCTTCTCCTCGTCGGCGCCCTTGACCGCACGAATGGCGCAGGTCCGCTCGGCCAGCTTGATCAGGGCCACGCGCACGTCGTCGACCATGGCCACCAGCATCTTGCGCAGGTTTTCCACCTGGGTCTGGGTGCCCAGCACCAAAGATTGCCGCGGGCTGAGGCTGGCGGTGATCGCCGCCATGCGCTGCACGCCATCGATCAGCTTGGCCACCACCGGACCGAAACGCGGGCCGACCGCCGTCAACGGGATCTGCCCTTCACGAACGCCGCGGTACAACACCGCGGCGACCAGCGAGTCCTGGTCCAGCTTGAGGTCGGCGAGGATCTCCGCGATCTCCAGCCCCGTGCTGAAGCACGATGCCTCCTCGGGATCGAGATTCTTCGCCGCGATGTATTGCTGCTCTGCCTCGCGAGCGAACTCGCAGGCTTCCTTCAAGGCTTCACGGTCCAATGCCATGTCGATACTGACCGTGTGATCGAGCCATGCCTCGAGATTGATACTGCCGTCGGTGTTGATCGGCTGGTGCGCTCTCACCTGTACCATCTTGCTTTACCTTCCCTACGACGCACGTTCAGTGCGTCAAATCGCTGACCTTCACAACACTCAGGTCTCGCTCGCAGGGCCCGCGAGCCGGACCTTGAGGACCAGTCGGATTAGACAAGCCATCCTAGCTCGCTTCGAATAACGCCATGGCCTCGACATGCGCCGTCTGAGGAAACATATCGAGAATCCCGGCACGTTTTAACCGATAGCCCTGCCTGGTCAGTTCGACCGTGTCACGGGCCAGAGTCGCCGGGTTGCATGACACATACACCAACCGCTTGGCGCCCAGGGCCGCAAGATTGCGAACCACCTCGAAAGCACCGTCGCGGGGTGGGTCCAAGAGTACCGCAGAAAAGCCCTCGGCGGCCCACTCGGCAGCACTCAGGGGCTGGGATAAATCGGCTTGAAAAAAGCGCGTGTTATGCAAATTGTTGCTGGCGGCATTTTCCGCAGCCCGCGCCACCATGGTGGCCACGCCTTCCACCGCCACCACTTCCCGCACCCGGCGAGCCAGCGGCAGGGCGAAATTGCCCAGACCGCAGAACAGGTCCAGGACCCGCTCGCCAACCTGCGGCGCCAACCACTCCAGGGCCTGGGCCACCATCGCCTCGTTGACCACGGCATTGACCTGGACGAAGTCTCCCGGCCGGTAGGCCAGGTGCAGGTCCCAAGCCGCCAGGCGATAGCCCAGGGCCTGCGATGGAGCGAAAGGTTGCGGCTCGCCTTCGCCCTGCAACCACAACTGCGCCTGATGGAAATCGCAGAAGTCCTTGAGGATCCCCAGGTCGCTTTCCGAGAGCGGCGCCATATGCCGCAACAGCACCGCCAGGGCCGAGCCGCTGAACAGCTCCACATGCCCCAGCGCCCGGGGCTTGCTCAGGCGCCGCAACATGGCGGGCAAACGCTGCATGATCGGCTGCAATTCAGGCACCAGCACCGGGCAGTCGTCGATGGCGACGATGTCCTGGCTGCCGGCCGCGCGAAAACCTACTTCAAGCCGCCGAGTCTTGTTGTCCCAGCGCACCGCCACCCTGGCCCGGCGTCGATAGCCGAACTCGGGGCCGCTCAAGGGCTCGGCCCAGGCCTCGGGTTCGAGGCCGGCCACCTTGGACAGTTGCTCGGCGAGCATGCGTTGCTTGAGGGCCAGCTGTTGTTCGTGGGGCAGGTGCTGGACGCTGCAGCCACCGCAGCGCCCGGCGTGGGCACAGGGCGCAGGCCGCCGCAGTTCGCTGGCGCTGAAGATCCGCTCGGCGCGGGCTTCGACCACCTTGCCATGGGCACCCAGGACCCGGGCCTCGACGTCCTCGCCAGCCAGGGCGCCGTTGACGAACCAGGTCCGGCCCTCGACGAAGGCGATACCGCGACCGTCGTTGGCCAGGCGCTGGATGCTCAGGCGCTGTTTCTTGCCCTCTGGAATCTGTGGCGCCCGGCTGCCGCCCGCCGGCTGGAAGCGCAGGCCTCTCTCGTGCTTAGCCATCAGTTGGGAGCATCGAAGATGCCGGTCGACAGGTAGCGATCGCCACGGTCGCAGATGATCGCGACCATGACCGCGTTTTCCACTTCACGAGACAAACGCAGCATCGCCGCCACCGCGCCACCGGACGACACGCCGCAGAAGACGCCTTCCTCCCGGGCCAGGCGCCGGGTCACGTCCTCGGCTTCGCTCTGGGCCATGTCGACGATCCGGTCGACCCGGCTGGCCTGGTAGATCTTCGGCAGGTACTCCTCGGGCCAGCGGCGAATGCCCGGGATGGCCGAGCCTTCCATGGGTTGCAGGCCGACGATCTGCACGCCGGGGTTCTGCTCCTTCAGGTAGCGCGAGGTCCCCATGATGGTGCCGGTGGTGCCCATCGAGCTGATGAAGTGCGTGATGCTGCCCTGGGTCTGGCGCCAGATTTCCGGGCCGGTGCCGGTGTAGTGGGCCTCTGGATTGTCGCCATTGGCGAACTGGTCGAGCACCTTGCCGCGACCTTCGGCCTGCATCCGCTCGGCCAGGTCCCGGGCACCTTCCATGCCCTGTTCCTGGCTCACCAGGATCAGCTCGGCGCCATAGGCGGTCATCGCGGCCTTGCGTTCGGCGCTGGAGTTGTCGGGCATGATCAGGATCATCTTGTAGCCCTTGATCGCCGCGGCCATGGCCAGGGCGATCCCGGTATTGCCCGAGGTCGCCTCGATCAGGGTATCGCCGGCCTGGATCTGCCCGCGCAATTCGGCACGGGTGATCATCGACAGTGCCGGGCGGTCCTTGACCGAACCCGCCGGGTTATTGCCCTCGAGCTTGAGCAACAGGGTATTGCTGGTGGTGCCGGGCAGGCGCTGCAAACGAATCAGCGGGGTGTTGCCGACGCAATCGGCGATGGTTGGGTATTGCAAGGTCATGGCGTATTCGCAATCCAGACTGCGGGGGCGCCTATCATACCGGCAAACCTCCTGGCGCCATATCACGCAAAGTGAGGGGCTTATCGCTTATCGATATAAAGCCGACTGGCGGCCCTCACGCAGTGGCCGGCGCTTGCGCCGCCCGCAAGCGCAAATGGATGCGCAGCCCCTGCTCGGTGTTCTGCGCCCAGATCTGTCCACCCTGGCGCCCCACGGCATTGCGCGCGATGCTCAGGCCCAGGCCGAACCCGCCGTCTCCGGGACGCGAGCCATCCAGGCGGGTAAAGGGCGCGAAGATCCGCTCCAGGTCCTGTTCGGCGACTCCCGGCCCCTGGTCATCGAGCCACAAATGCCAGCATTGGCCCTCACGCCGACCGTCCAGGGTTACCCGGGCACCAGGTGGAGAATGCCGTATCGCGTTGCGCAGGATATTTTCCAGGGCCTGGGCCAAGGTGTTGAGATGCCCTCGCACCCAACAATCGGCCACCAGTTCGCAACGCAACTGTCCACTAGACCAGCCGCTTTCGAAACAGGCGTTTTCGCTGAGCATCTCCCACAGCGCCTGGACCTGGATCTGCTCCTCGGCCAGGGGCGCCCGTTCGGTATCCAGCCAGGCCAGTTGCAGGCTGTCTTCCACCAGGCGCTGCATGCCATCGACTTCGCGCCCCAGGCGCTCGCGCAGCGCGACAAGGCTCTGCTCGCTTTCGCTGGCTACCCGCAGGCGGCTCAAGGGCGTGCGCAATTCATGGGACAAGTCCCGCAGCAACTGCTGCTGGGTGGCCACGGTGCTTTGCAGGCGCTCGGACATCTGGTCGAAAGCCCGCCCCAGTTCTCCCAATTCATCCCTGCGCAAGGTGGTCTGGGCGGACAGCCGGGCATTCAATTGCTCCGCCCGCCAGGCATTGGCCTGCTCACGCAACTGGTTGAGCGGCACCACCAGCAAGCGGTACAGCCCCACGCACAGCAACAAGGTGAAGAGCCCGGGGATCACGCCATTGGTCATGACCTGCCAGAACAACCGATAGCGGCCGGGCATGAAGCGCTGCGGCAACTCCATCACCAGGCTGCCGGCAGAAGGCTCTTCGGGGAAGGGAATCTTCAACCAGGGCAAGCTCCGGGCATGCCGGCTCACCGGCCAGTCCGGCCCCCGCAGGAAGGTCAGGCGCTGGGCCTCCATGGGCTTCAAGGGGTAGCTGCCGAGGGACTGCAGGTCGCTGCCGATAACCCCGACCCAGCTCTTCTCGCGACTGGCCATCTGCTGGACCCAGGCATCGACGCCCGTCTGCTGGCCGCTCTTCCAGGCCTCTTCGGCCTCTCGCGCATAAGCGTGAAGAGTGGTCCGCGCTTCATCGGACAGGTAGAGGTTCTTCTGTTCGACATAACGGCCCCAGGACCAGCTCAGCCAGATCATCAGCAAACAGAAGGCCACCAGCAGGCACGCCAGTTTCCAGAACACCGAGTGTCGCCCGGGCAGCTCAGGCCAGCTCATCGGCGCTCAACACATAGCCCTTGCCCCATACGGTGCGCAGTTGGCGTTCGCTGTAGCCCAGCGCCTTGAGCTTGCGGCGGATCTGGCTGACATGCATGTCCAGGCTGCGATCGTGGGCGGCATAGCCGCGCTGCAGCACATGCTGGTAGAGGAAGGCCTTGCTCAGCACTTCGTCGGCATTGCGATGCAGGGTCTCCAGCAAGCGGTATTCGCTGCGGGTCAGCCCGGCCCACTGTTCGGCGAAGTACACGTCGCACAGCTCGTCGTCGAACCGCAGGCTCTGCTGCTGGCTGACGGGCACCGGCGGCATCGGGCGCCGGTCCAGGGCCACCCGGCGCAGGATCGCCTCGATCCGTACCCGCAACTCGGCGATGCTGAATGGCTTGGGCAGGTAGTCGTCGGCGCCCAGGCGGAAACCGCTGATGCGATCGGCTTCCGCGCCCAGGGCCGACATCAGCAGCACTGGAGTGGAATGGCTCTGGCGCAGGTGCGTGAGCAGCGTCAGACCGTCCATTCCAGGCAGCAGGATATCCATCAGCAGCACGTCGAATGGCTGCTGGCGGGCGATGCCCAGCCCTTCCTGGCCATTGCGGCACCAGGTCACGGCAAAACCGCAGCGCTGCAGTTGCTCATGGACATAAGCACCGAGCACCGGGTCGTCCTCGATGGCCAGGATACGGGGGGAGTCAACAGGTACGGGAGTCATTGGCTTGTGCAAGTGATTCTCAGTTGACCGATTATTCAAGATTGCCCGAGGCACGGCAACCGATGCCTCGGTCGCCCCCCGCCCACACCGACCACCGGCCCCGTGCATTGTGGCCTTCCATCGGCGCCGGCGAGACAATTTGCCAAGATTGGCCCCCGGCAAATCGTTACACTGCGCAGGTGGCGCATCACGGACGTGCCCGTTCACCTATCGAAATCGCGTGGAAGCAGGAGAGTTGCGTGCTCAAGAAACTGGGAATCAAAGGCCGCGTACTGTTGCTGACCTTGCTGCCCACCAGCCTGATGGCCCTGGTGCTGGGTGGTTACTTCACCTGGATGCAGCTATCGGAGTTGCAGGCCCAACTCCTGCAACGCGGTGAAATGATCGCCGAACAACTGGCCTCCCTGGTGGCCCCGGCGATGGGCAACCGCAACACCCAGATGCTCGAGCGCATCGCCACCCAGGCCCTGGAACAACAGGACGTGCGTGCAGTGTCGTTGCTCGCTCCGGACCGCACGCCCCTGGCCCATGCCGGCCCCACCATGCTCAACCCGGCACCCGCTGGCGACAACACCCGGATGGTGCAACGCAGCGGCAACGACGCGACCCGCTACCAGTTGCCGGTCTTCGGTCGCCACCGCAACCTCGCGGGCGACCTGATCCCCGATGAATCCGACCGGTTGCTGGGCTGGGTGGAACTCGAGCTGTCCCATAGCGGCATGTTGCTGCGCGGCTACCGCAGCCTGTTCGCCAGCTTGCTGCTGATCGCCTCCGGCCTGGCCGTGACCGCCCTGCTGGCGGTGCGCATGGGGCGGACCATCAACAACCCGCTGAGCCAGATCAAGCAGGCGGTGACCCAGCTCAAGGACGGCAACCTGGAAACCCGCCTGCCGCCCCTGGGCAGCCAGGAGCTGGACGACCTGGCCTCGGGCATCAATCGCATGGCCAGCACCCTGCAGAATGCCCAGGAAGAACTGCAGCACAGCATCGACCAGGCCACCGAGGACGTACGCCAGAATCTGGAGACCATCGAGATCCAGAACATCGAGCTGGACCTGGCGCGCAAGGAGGCCCTGGAGGCCAGCCGGATCAAGTCCGAGTTCCTGGCCAACATGAGTCACGAGATCCGCACACCACTCAACGGCATCCTCGGCTTCACCCACTTGCTGCAAAAAAGCGAGCTGACCCCGCGCCAGCTGGACTACCTGGGCACCATCGAGAAATCCGCCGACAGCCTGCTGGGGATCATCAACGAGATCCTCGACTTCTCGAAAATCGAAGCCGGCAAGCTGGTGCTCGACAGCATCCCGTTCAACCTGCGCGACCTGTTGCAGGACACCCTGACCATCCTCGCCCCGGCGGCCCACGCCAAGCAGCTGGAACTGGTGAGCCTGGTGTACCGCGATACACCGTTGTCGCTGGTCGGCGACCCGCTGCGACTCAAGCAGATCCTCACCAACCTGGTGAGCAACGCCATCAAGTTCACCCGCGAGGGCACCATCGTCGCCCGGGCCATGCTCGAAGAAGAACACGAAGACAGCGTGCAACTGCGCATCAGCATCCAGGACACCGGCATCGGCCTGTCGAACCAGGATGTGCGCGCCCTGTTCCAGGCCTTCAGCCAGGCCGACAACTCATTGTCGCGCCAACCCGGCGGTACTGGCCTTGGACTGGTGATTTCCAAGCGCCTGATCGAACAGATGGGCGGCGAGATCGGAGTCGACAGCACCCCCGGCGAAGGCTCGGAGTTCTGGATCAGCCTGAGCCTGCCCAAGACCCGCGACGACGCCGAGGACCTGCCCGCGCCACCTTTGCTGGGCCGGCGCGTAGCGGTGCTGGAAAACCACGAGTTGGCGCGCCAGGCCCTGCAACACCAGTTGGAAGACTGTGGCCTGGAAGTGACTCCGTTCAACACCCTGGAAGCCCTGACCAACGGCATCACCGGCGTCCACCAGAGCGACCAGGCCATCGACCTGGCGGTACTGGGTGTAACCAGCAACGACATGTCGCCGGAACGCCTGAGCCAGCACATCTGGGATCTCGAACACCTGGGCTGCAAGGTCCTGGTGCTATGCCCGACCACCGAACAGACGCTGTTCCAGCTTTCGGTGCCCAACCCCCACAGCCAGTTGCAGGCCAAACCGGCCTGCACCCGCAAACTGCGCCGGGCGCTGTCCGACCTGGTCACCCCACGCAGGGCCCGCAGCGAACCCGAGGAAGCGCTTTCCAGCCGTGCGCCACGGGTTTTGTGCGTCGATGACAACCCGGCCAACCTGCTGTTGATCCAGACCTTGTTGCAGGACATGGGCGCCAAGGTGCAGGCGGTGGACAACGGTTATGCCGCCCTCAACGCTATCCAGCACGAGCCCTTCGACCTGGTGATGATGGACGTGCAGATGCCCGGCATGGACGGCCGGCAGAGCACCGAGGCGATCCGCCAGTGGGAAAGCGAGCGCCAGGGGCCGCCATTGCCGATCGTGGCCCTGACCGCCCACGCCATGGCCAATGAAAAACGCGCCCTGCTGCAAAGCGGCATGGACGACTACTTGACCAAGCCCATCAGCGAGCGGCAACTGGCCCAGGTGGTACTCAAGTGGACCGGGCTGGCCCTGCGCAACCAGGGCTCGGACCGCAGCGGCGAACGCCCTGAGCTGGGCCTGGAACTGCAAGTGCTGGATCAGGACGAAGGCCTGCGCCTGGCCGCCGGCAAAGCCGACCTGGCCGCCGACATGCTGGCCATGTTGCTGGCCTCGCTGGAAGCCGACCGCGAGGCGATCAATGCCGCCCGGGCCGCCAACGACCACAGTGCCCTGATCGAACGGGTCCACCGCCTGCACGGTGCCACCCGCTACTGCGGGGTGCCACAACTGCGAGCGGCTTGCCAGCGCAGCGAGACCCTGCTCAAGCAGGAGGATGCCAAGGCCTTCGCCGCCTTGGACGAACTGGACCACGCCATCGATCGCCTGGCCAGCGAAGCACGGGTCAAGGCCTGACCCAGGGCAATCCCAGTCCGGTGCCCAGGCCCCATGCTGGGCGCCCTCCCCGAACAAGGATGCAACCATGCGGACGATTCTTTTCAGCAGCCAGAACTACGATCGCGAGAGTTTCCTCGGTGCCCGCCTGCCCCAAGGCCTGGAGCTGCAGTTCCAGGCCGCCCGCCTGAGCCTGGACACCGCGGCCCTGGCCGAGAGCCATGAAGTGGTCTGTGCCTTCATCAACGACGATCTGGGCGCACCGGTGCTCGAGCGCCTGGCGGCCGGTGGCACCCGCCTGATCGCCCTGCGCTCGGCCGGCTACAACCACGTCGACCTGGCGGCGGCCAAGCGCCTGGGCCTGGACGTGGTCCGGGTCCCGGCCTATTCGCCCCACGCCGTGGCCGAACATGCCGTGGCCCTGATCCTGGCGCTCAACCGCCGCTTGCACCGGGCCTACAACCGTACCCGCGAAGGTGACTTCAGCCTGCACGGCCTGACCGGCTTCGACCTGGTGGGCAAGACCGTGGGCATCGTCGGCACCGGGCAGATCGGCGCCACCTTCGCCCGCATCATGGCCGGCTTCGGCTGCCAGCTGCTGGCCCATGACCCTTATCCGAATCCGGCCGTGCAGGCCCTGGGGGCCCGCTACCTGAGCCTGGCGGAACTGCTGGAGCAGTCGCAGATCATCAGCCTGCACTGCCCCCTGACCGACGACAGCCGCTACCTGATCAACCAGCAGAGCCTGGCCCGGATGCAACCCGGGGCGATGCTGATCAACACCGGCCGCGGTGGCCTGGTGGATACCCCGGCGCTGATCGACGCCCTGAAGAATGGCCAACTGGGCTACCTGGGGCTGGACGTCTATGAAGAAGAAGCCCAGCTGTTCTTCGAGGACCGCTCCGACCTGCCCCTGCAGGATGACGTGCTGGCGCGGCTGCTGACCTTCCCCAACGTGATAGTGACCGCCCACCAGGCCTTCCTGACCCGCGAGGCCCTGGCGGCGATCGCCGACACCACCTTGCACAACATCGCCAGCTGGTTCGCCGGCCAGCCACAGAACCTGGTCCATGACTGAGCGCCGCGGCGCGGGCTGATCGAAGGTCGCCAGCCCGCGCCCTGTGGCGCCGGGGCCCGTGCTAGCATACGCGGCAGATTTGGAGGACCCATGGTCGAACACGATTTCCGCTACACCCTGATGAGCCCGCAACACACCCTGATCGAATGCCGCGCACTGGTGCCTGGCCGCTATCAAGTCACCGGCAATGGTGGCTCGATCCGCGCCAACGACGTGCTGCTGGTCACCCTCAAGGGCAGCAAGGACTTGTCCATGCGCTTGACGGTGGACACCGTTCGCCACTTGATCAACCCGGTCGGCCAATGGGTCGCGGTCGCCAGCGGCCCGGTCTTCGGCGAACTGGCCATCCACCAATGGCAGGTCAACTGCGACAGCTGCGCCACCCAGCTGGACTTCGAATTCGCAGTGGATGCCAAGCTCGGCGAAAAAGCCCGCCAGCCTGCCGCCAGCGCACGGATCGCCGAACTCGGCTGGAGCAGCGAAGGCGAGCGCCACCTGTGCCCTGAATGCCGGCAGGCGGCGCAATGAAACGCCTGGCGCTGCTCCTGGCACTGGGCGCCGGCCTGCTGGGCTGCGCCGCCGAGCCGCTGAAGCTTGAGCAAGACCGCAGCTATATCCTGGAGTGGATCGGTGAGCGTCCGCTCATCGACTACAGCCACCTGACCATCACCCTGGGCGAGGATGGCCGCGCCTATGGCAATGGTGGCTGCAACCACTGGTTCGCCCCCTACACCCTGGATGGCCAGAAACTCAGCTTCGGCAAGGTGGGCAGCACCCGCAAGCTCTGCGCCCCGGCCCTGATGGAACAGGAGCGGCGCTTCCTCCAGGCCCTGGAGACCGTCGAACGCTGGGATATCTCGCCCATCGAGCAAGTACGCTTCTGGCCCGCCGAAGGCAAGCCGCTGCGCTGGTGGCTGGAAGAAGGCTGACTGTCCTGCGCCGTGGCCACTGGGTGGCCACGGTGCCCGTCATCAATGACCGCGCAGGGCCTGCAGTTTCGCCAATACGCCTGCCGCGGTCTGTTCACCCAGCAATTGCTCCCGCACCTTGCCCTGGTCGTCGATGATGTAGGTCACCGGCAGCGCCTCGGAGCGTGGCAGGTCGAAGATCGGCGACGGATCCTGGGCCAGTACGGTGAACTTGATCCCCAGCTTCTCGCTGGCGCTCTTGAGCTCCTCGCCCTGCACGTTGTCGAAGTTGACCCCCAATACCGTCACCGATTGCCCCTTGAGTTGCTCGTCCAAGGCGTTCAGCTCAGGCACCTCGGTCCGGCACGGGCCACACCATTCGGCCCAGTAGTTGAGCACCAGCCACTGCTTGTCGAGACGTTCGGCGGCGACTTTGCGGCCATACTGGTCGACCCCGTAGTCATTGCCACAACCACCCAGCAACAGGGTCGTGATGATCGCCAATGCCGCTGCCAATTGCCTTGCCATGCCTGTTTTCCCGTCTTTGAAAGTGTCTTGGATGATCCACGGCCACCCATGGCCGCTGCGACCGAACGACTCTCGAGGTTCAGCAGAGCCCGTCGCGCGGGTAGAATAGCCGCCACCTTACGCAAGATGCGACCCGCACATGACCGACCTGACGCTTTATCACAACCCGCGCTGCTCGAAATCCCGTGCCGCACTGGAGCTGCTGGAACAACGCGGCCTGGCCCCGACCGTGGTCCGCTACCTGGAAACCCCGCTGGACGCCGCCCAACTGCGCAGCCTCTTGGGCAAGCTCGGCATCGGCGCCCGCCAGTTGCTGCGCACCGGCGAAGACGAATACAAGGCGCTCGGGCTGGCGGACACCAGCCTCGGCGAGGAGCAACTGATCGCCGCCATCGCCCAGCACCCCAAGCTGATGGAACGCCCGGTCCTGGAGGCCGGCGACAAGGCCATCATCGGCCGACCACCGGAAAACGTGCTGGAGATCCTGCCTTGAGCACGCCGTACATCCTGGTGCTGTACTACAGCCGCAATGGCTCCACCAGCGAGATGGCCCGGCAGATTGCCCGAGGCGTCGAGCAAGCCGGCCTGGAAGCCCGCCTGCGCACCGTCCCGGCCATTTCCACCGAATGCGAAGCCGTGGCCCCGGCCATCCCCGACAGCGGTGCGCTGTATGCCAGCCTCGACGACCTGAAGAACTGCGCCGGCCTGGCCATGGGCAGCCCGACCCGTTTCGGCAACATGGCGGCGCCGCTCAAGTATTTCCTCGACGGTACCAGCAACCTGTGGCTGACCGGCGCCCTGGTGGGCAAGCCCGCCGGCGTGTTCACCTCCACAGCCAGCCTGCATGGCGGCCAGGAAGCCACCCTGCTGTCGATGATGCTGCCCTTGCTGCACCACGGCATGTTGATCACCGGCTTGCCCTACAGCGAATCGGCGCTGCTGGAGACCCAGGGCGGCGGCACCCCCTACGGCGCCAGCCACCATGCCGGCGCGGATGGCAAGAGCCCGCTGGACCAGCACGAGATCGCCCTGTGCCGGGCCTTGGGCCTGCGCCTGGCCAAGACCGCCCAGCGACTGGAGAACGGCCGTGGCCAAGAAGCCTAAGATCCTGCCCGAAATCCACTGGCTAAAACCACGGGTGCGGGTGGCCCGGGTCCTGAGCCTGGTGTGTTTTTTCGCCTTGGTGGCCCTGCTGTGCATCTATTACCTGCTGGTGGCCGACCTGCACGGCGCCCGTCCCTGGGTGATCCTGCTGATCGAGCTGGTGCCCCTGTTGCTGATGGCCCCCGGCATGCTCAGTGGCAGCGCCCGCGGGCACTCCTGGATGTGTTTCGTGGTCAACCTGTACTTCATCAAGGGCGCGCTGGCAGCCTATGACCCGAACCGCCACTTGTTCGGCCTGCTGGAAATGCTCGCCAGCCTCGCGGTATTCACTTCCTCGCTGCTCTACGTGCGTTGGCGCTTCCAGCTCAACCGCCGGCTGGCCGGCGAGGGCGCCACCCCGGCCTGAGGCAAGATGCAAGCCCCCATCGCAAGATGCCAGGACTTGCATCCATGCCAGCCGCCCCCACCTTGCACAACGGACCTTCTGACCGACACTCCCGATCCAACCGGAGCAGGCATGCACGATTACAAATGGCTGAATGAATACTGTCTCAATCGCTTCGGCTCCGCCGCAGCCCTGGAGGCGCGGCTGCCGACTCCGGCCAGCGATGACTACCTGCGCACACTGGGTGCCGATCGCTACCTGTCGCTGCTGGCCTTGCGGGTCTTTCGCGCCGGCCTGAAGCACAGCCTGGTGGACGCCAAGTGGCCGGCCTTCGAACAAGTGTTCTTCGGCTTCGATCCCCACAAGGTAGTGCTGATGGGCGCCGAACACCTGGAGCGGCTGATGCAGGACACGCGGATCATTCGTCACCTGGGCAAGCTCAAGAGCGTCCCGCGCAATGCCCAGATGATCCTCGACGTGGAGCAGCAACATGGCAGCTTCGGCAGCTTCATCGCCGACTGGCCGGTCCAGGACATCACCGGCCTCTGGCAATACCTGGCCAAGCACGGCAACCAGCTGGGCGGCCTGTCGGCGCCACGCTTCCTGCGCATGGTGGGCAAGGACACCTTCATTCCTTCCCAGGACGTGGTGGCAGCACTCAATGCCCAGGGTATCGTCGACAAGGTGCCCAGCAGCAAACGCGACCAGGCCCTGGTACAAGCGGTGTTCAATCAGTGGCAACAGGAAAGCGGCCGTCCGCTGTGCCAGCTGTCGGCGATGCTGGCCTATACGGTCAACCACTAATCCCTTCTTAATTTGCAGACCATCTCCCTGCCTGCAACGGGCAGGGAGATCTTCCTCACTTTCGCCCAACCGACTACGCAAGCTGACAATAAGCTGAACTAAACGCGGGGATTTCTCACTCGCTGTTTGCGATCGGATAAAGTCCGCCTGAACTTCCCCCACGATTAAGACGATCGGTAACGGACTAGCAGAATCGACATTCTGCAATCATTAGCCATGTACAAATGGACTACTAAGCATTGATTAGGCCAGCAACCTGAACAGAGGCTGTCGGGCTTTAAATAATGATCATGACCCATTCGTTTTTTTCACATTGCTTTCACCCTTCGCTAACCCGGCACGCTCTAGATTGGCAGCCAGTTGTAGCGCAGGTCCCGTTACCGGTCTTTTCAGAACATCAGCTCCAACCCGAATGACAAGCCCTCATCCAGAACAGTTCAGGTAAGCGAAGTGATCGATACTGCCAAACCCGGCACGGGTGCCATGCCCCCACGCCCACACCGAGTCCGCAAGGCCATGGTGTGGGCCTGCACCACGACTGTGGCAATCCTCGTCAGCGGCTTCGTGCTCTGGCCTGGCGCGCCCCTGGACCTGGGAGCCGCCAACCAGATGGAAAGCGCAGGCATGTACCGTCATTGGAACAGTGGCGAGGTGATCGCCCTGGTACGCCATGCCGAACGCTGCGACCGTTCGCCTACTCCCTGCGTAGGGCCTGCCGATGGCATCACGCTGACCGGAAGCAGCATGTCCAGGAGGCTGGGCCGGGCCTTCCAGGTCCTGGGCATGGAGTCCACCGATGTCATCAGCAGCCCCGCCACCCGCACCCGGCAAACTGCGGAATTCATGTTCGGCCAACCGGCCAAGACCCAGGACTGGCTGCTCAGCTGCGGCAGCGAACTTGGCGAAACGATCAAGGCGCACAAGGCTCCACGACGCAACCTGGTGCTGGTCACCCACAGCGATTGCATCAGCGACCTGGAGAGCCAACTGGGCTTCGAACACGCCCCCCACAGTCAGTACAACAGTTCGTTGTTCGTCACCCTGAACAGCGATGGCACGTTGCAGATTCTTGGCAGTATCAAGGTCGAGGACTGGCAGCAGGCGCTGGGGCCGGAGGCGGCCAAGTTATAACCCTTTTTTACAACACCCCAACAGATTTCATTCGGCGCGAATACACACTAGACACTTGAGGAAGTTGACTTCGGCAAGAACTGTACTAGTACAAGAAACTACCGCGCTATTTATAACAGCACCGCACCAGTAACAGGACCACGTCAAAGCGAAAAAGACGGCCGCCGTCAATTCTTTACGAGCTGAAAATACTGAGCTTGCTAACTAGTGATGTTTATCGGCTACACCCGATACAAGTAACGCCCCAGCTTCCAGCAGATGAATTAGAGGACAACAATGCACCGCACCTTGCCACCCCAGGCTTATGGAACAAGCACCACGCCGTCCGGCTACACCATGGGTGGAAGTACGACCGACATCCTGCAACGCTGGGGACTGCTCTTTCTTTTGCTGGCCTTCGGCCTGTTCTACCTGCTGCCACTGACTGGCCATGGCCTGTGGATCCCGGATGAGACCCGCTACGCCCAGATCAGCCAGGAAATGCTGCTGAGCGGCGATTGGGTCGCACCGCACTTCATGGGCATCCGCTACTTCGAGAAACCCATTGCCGGATACTGGTTGATCGCCATCGGCCAGGCCGTTTTCGGCGACAACCTGTTCGGCGTGCGCATCGCTTCCGCCGTGAGCACCGGCCTGAGCGTGGTACTGGCCTACCTGATCACCCGGCGGATGTGGAACGACCCACGCAAGAGCTTCGCCGCAGCCCTGCTATACATGAGCTTCGGCCTGGTGGCCGGCCAGGCCGGGTATTCCAATCTCGATCCGCAGTTCAGCCTGTGGGTCAACCTGAGCCTGGTTGCCTTGTGGTTCGCCCTGCACGCCCAGACCGCACGTGCCCGCCTGGTGGCCTGGGCCACCCTGGGCGCGGCCTGCGGCATGGGGTTCATGACCAAGGGCTTCCTGGCCTGGCTGCTTCCGGTACTGATCGCCCTACCCTACGCACTCTGGCAGCGCCGCCTTGGCCAACTGCTGCGCTACGGCCTGGTGGCGGTGCTGGTGGCGGTCCTGATCAGCCTGCCCTGGGTGCTGAGCATCCATGCCCAGGAACCGGACTTCTGGCGTTTTTTCTTCTGGCATGAACATATTCGCCGCTTCGCCGCCGAGAACGCCCAGCACACCCGTCCCTGGTGGTTCTACATTCCCCTGCTCGTGGTCTCGAGCCTGCCGTGGGCGGCCCTCCTGCCCGGCACCCTGCTCCAGGCCTGGAAGGACAAGCGCCAGGCCAGCAGCGGCTTCCTGTTGCTGTGGTTGATCCTGCCGCTGGTGTTCTTCAGCCTCAGCCGCGGCAAGCTGCCGACCTACATCATGCCGTGCTTGCTGCCCCTGGCCGTGCTGATGGGCCATGCCCTGGTTGAGCGCATCAGTGCCGGCCAGGGTCGGGAAGTACGCCTCAACGCCCTGCTCAACCTGGTGATCGGCGTTGGCGCCCTGGTGGCGCTGCTGGTGCTGCAGATCACCCGGCCAGTGTACGGCCACGATGAAATGCTCGGCCTGTCCCTGGTATTCATCATGCTCATGGGCTGGATCATCGCCAACCTGCTGCCCACCTCCAGGCCACTGCAATACTGGGCGGCACCGGCCCTGGGCCTCTGGCTGCTGGTGGCGCTGCTGCCAGCGGGCATGCCTGCGATGATCGTCCACAAGGAGATGCCCGACCAGTTCATCAAGGAACACCTCGAGGAACTCCAGCAGACCAGCACTCTCTTGAGCAACGACCTGGGTGCGGCCTCGGCCCTGTCCTGGCGCCTGCGGCGCCCACAGGTGACGCTGTACAACACCGAGGGCGAGCTGAAATATGGCCTGGCTTACCCTGATGCGATCCAGCGCAAGGTAGACATGGCCGGAATCGGCTCCTGGATGGACGCGGCACGCAAACAAGGCTCGGTAGGCGTCGTCATGCGGGTCAAGGATGTCCTGGAGAACCAGGAAGTGGCCCAACTGCCGCTGGGTGGCAAACGCTACGTGAAAGGCAACCTGCTGATCCTGATCCTGCCCGCAACACAACCCTGACTTGACCTGAGCACACCCTGGAGGCGTCAGCGCCGACTCCGGTCGACGCTGGCATGTCGCGCCCGTCGCCTCCCGACTCAATCCACGGAATCTCGCCCATGAAGATCTGCAACAGCGAACGCAAGGCCCTGGCCCTGCTGCTCGGCGTGTCCGCCCTGATCCTGCTGCTCGGCCTGGGCTCGCGCGAGCTATGGGGACCGGAAACCCGTTGGGCCAACATCGTGCTGCAAATGCTGCAGAGCGGCGACTACTTCGATCCCTCTCTCAAAGGCAGCCCCTATTACGACAAACCCCTGCCCTCCTACTGGCTGATCGTTGCCAGCACCTGGCTGACCGGAGGACTGGGGCACTGGTCGCTGCGATTGTCCTCCGTACTGGCCGCCTGGCTGAGCATCTGGCTGGTATACCGGCTGGGCGAGCAGCTATTGCACAAGGGCACTGGCCTGATCGCCGGCTGGATGCTGGCCACCACCTTCTATTTCGTCTTCTGGGCCCGGGTAGCCACCGCCGACATTCTCACCGTGTGCGGCGTACTGGCCGCGGTGTGGTGGTACTGGCGAGGCCCGGAGGACACCCGCCTGGGGCGCTATACGGTGTTCTTCCTGCTTTTGGCGATCACCTCATTGCTCAAGGGCTTGATCGGCTTTGTCCTGCCGGGCCTGATCCTGCTGCCGCACCTGCTGGCCCAGGGGCGCTGGAAGCGCCATCTCAACCTGCGCCTGGCCCTGGCAATCCTGCTGGCCGGTGCCTTGTACATGGTGCCGTTCCTGCTCTCGCATCTATATGGCACCCCGCACTCCGGAGAAAGCGGCCTGAGCCTGGTGTTTCGCGAGAACGTCGTCCGCTTCTTCGACCCGTTCGACCATGTCGGGCCGATCTACACCTACCTGGTGTACCTGCCGCTCTACACCTTGCCCTGGGCCCCATGCTGGATCCTCGGGCTCTGGGTCGCGACCCGGCGCTGGCGCCAGTTGCAGCCCAACGAGCGCTGGCTGGTCTGGGCCCTGGGCCTGCTGTTCCTGTTCTTCACCGCCAGCGGCAGCCGGCGCAGCTACTACGTCCTGCCCCTGGTGCCCTTCGCCCAGTTGCTGGGCGCCTGGTGGCTGTCCCGGCGCCTGGAGCAGGCACGGGACCAAGGCCGGGAGCGCAGTCGCGGCTGGAACCTGGGATTGGCCAGCGCAGCCATGTTGATGCTGCTGGTGCTGGGGCTGGCCTACCCCTGGAGCAACGGCGGTGGCGGAGTGATCGGCTTCGCCACGCAGGTCAAGGCCGAGGCCAGCCGGATAGCTCCCTGGAACCAATGGCGAATGGTGATGGTGGAGGTCGACAACAAGCTGCCGATGTACGTGCAGAACCAGGGGGCGCCGTTCTACTACGTGCCCGAGAACCAGGACTTCCCGAAGCACGGCACCAGCGCCGACTTCATGGCCTGGCTGGAGCGCACCAGCGGCCAGCACTGGGATCCCCAGCGCACCCTGATCTTCGTGGCACAGGACAACAAAGGCCGGCAGTTGCTGGACTACCTGGGTGACGATCACCAGGTAATCAGGACCCAACCGACCAATGGCGAGCGGCTGGCCGGCAAACCCGCGCAAGGCAACCTGGCGTTCATTCCCCGCCCCACCACGGAATGAAACAGCGTGCCGCGCCGGCAATGAACGGCGCGGCAAATCCCCCAGGCCTAGAGGTTCACTACGTTGACGAAGCGCGGCGTGGCGCTTTCATCGATGCGCAGGCTGGTGAAGTCGAACAGGTTGCGGTCCGCCAGCTGGGACGGGATGACGTTCTGCAGGCCGCGGAAGATGTTCTCGGTCCGCCCCGGGCTCTTGCGCTCCCACTCCTGGAGCATTTCCTTGACCACCTGGCGCTGCAGGTTCTCCTGGGAACCACAGAGGTTGCAGGGGATGATCGGGAACTGCTTGAGGTCGGAATAGGCCTGGATGTCCTTCTCGCTGCAGTAGGCCAGCGGACGGATCACCACGTTACGCCCGTCGTCGGCCAACAACTTGGGCGGCATGGCCTTGAGCGAGCCGTTGTAGAACATGTTGAGGAAGAAGGTCTCGACGATGTCGTCGCGATGGTGACCCAGGGCCATCTTGGTCGCACCGATCTCGTCGGCGAAGGTGTACAGGGTGCCGCGGCGCAGGCGCGAGCACAGCGAGCAGGTAGTCTTGCCTTCCGGTATCAGCTCCTTGACCACCGAGTAAGTGTCCTTCTCGACGATGTGGTACTCGATCCCCAGTTCCTTGAGGTAGGCCGGCAGTACGTGCTCGGGGAAGCCAGGCTGCTTCTGGTCCATGTTCACCGCGACGATCTCGAACTTGATCGGGGCCACCTTCTGCAGGTGCAGCAGCACGTCGAGCATGGTGTAGCTGTCCTTGCCGCCGGACAGGCAGACCATGACCTTGTCGCCATCTTCGATCATGTTGAAATCGGCGACCGCTTCGCCCGCCTGCCGGCGCAGGCGTTTCTGCAGTTTGTTCTGGTTGACCGTAAGAGTGCCCATGGCGCTTGGAATCCGCGAGGTGTGTGACGAAAAGCCGGATATTTTACGCAAAAACACTCGCCCCGCGAAAGCGCTGCCGAGCAGCGGCCACAGGGTCGGCAGTGACAGAGGCCCTGGCGATTAGCCCAGGCTTTTACAGCGCAATTTGCTCTAAAGAGGTGCACATCTGGCGACAACTCCTCCCTATACTGCGACATAAGGTCGCATATACAGACCTGCACTGTGCCACGTGGTTGTAGCGCTCCGCAGGGGGGCGATGGCAACAACAAAGGAGTGACTGACCATGATTCATCATGTCGTAGGACTCTTCACCCACCCCGATCAGGAATGGCGAGACATCCGTGGCGATGCCGAAGAAAGCATCAGCCACATGTACCTCACCCACACATTGATCCTGGCGGCGATCCCCGCTATCTCGGCCTTCATCGGCACCACCCAGGTCGGCTGGGTCATCGGCAGCCGCGCGCCGGTGATGCTGACCAGTGAAAGTGCCCTGTGGATGACCATCATGTCGTACCTGGCCATGCTTGGCGGTGTCGGGGTCATGGGCGGCTTCATCCATTGGATGGCCCGCACCTATGACGCCAATCCGAGCCTGGCGCGCTGCGTGGCCTTCGCCACCTATACCGCGACCCCGCTGTTCGTCGGCGGGCTGGCGGCGCTCTACCCGCACATGTGGCTGGGCATGATCGTCGGCACGGCGGCCATCTGCTACACGGTGTACCTGCTCTATGTCGGGCTGCCGACCTTCATGAACATCCCGTCCGACGAAGGTTTCCTGTTCTCCAGCTCGGTGCTGGCGGTGGGACTGGTGGTGCTGGTGGCGATCATGGCGTTCACCGTCATCGTCTGGGGCCTGGGCGTCGGCCCCGTCTACACCAACTGACGCCGCGCCAATAATAATCCTCTGTCTGCCAATACAGGCCGCCGCAAGGCGGCCTTCCTCTTTGCGGGCATGACCATTGGGCGGCTTGGCGGTTCGGATTCAGCGGCCTTTGCGGCATACTCGAGCGCTCTGGAGAACCGCCAAGCATGCCCGAGCAACTCAATACCCGCGTCGAAGACTGTTTCCTACTTGCTGAATCCTTTTTCAAACGCCCCTTCAAGCGACCGGTGGTCAGCCTCAAGTTGCGTGGCCAGAAAGCCGGGGTCGCCCACCTGCACGAGAACCTGCTGCGCTTCAACCTGCAGTTGTACCGGGAGAACACCGCGGACTTCCTCAAGCAGACCGTGGCCCACGAAGTGGCGCACCTGATCGCCCACCAGCTGTTCGGCGATCGCATCCAGCCCCACGGCGAGGAATGGCAGCTGATCATGCGCGGGGTCTACGAACTGCCGCCCAATCGCTGCCATACCTACGAGGTGCAGCGGCGCCGCGTGACCCGCTACATCTACCGCTGCCCCTGCGCCCAGAGCGATTTTCCGTTTTCCGCCCAGCGCCACAAGCTGGTGGCCCAGGGGCGGCGCTACCTGTGCAGGCGTTGCCGGCAGACCCTGGTCTACAGCGGCGAAACCCGGGTCGAGTGACCTGCCCCTAGGCGATCACCCGGTCGCGTCGCAATGCCTCGATCCGCTCGGCGTCGTATCCCAACTCCGCCAACACCTCGGCGGAATGGGCCCCCAGCCTTGCGCCGACATGTCGCGGCTCGGGCAGGCCCGCGGAAAACTTCAGCGGACAAGCGATCTGCGCCTGCCGACTGCCATCCTCGCGCGGTACCTGGCTGACCAGCTGGCGCGCCTGCAACTGTGGATGCGCCAAGGCCTCGGCCAGGCCCAGCACCGGCTCGACACAGGCATCCAGGTCCTCGAACAGCCGGCACAATTCGACAAAATCATGTTTCTCGAATTCGACCTGCAAGGCGTGCTTGAGGGCCTGCTGCTGTTCGGGTACGGGCGATAGCCCCTGGGCCGCCAGTTCCGGCCGCCCCAGGGCCCCACACAACTGCTGCATGAACCCCGGCTCCAGACTGCCCACCGATAACCAGCGCCCGTCGCGGGTACGGTAATAGTCATAGAAACTGCCACCGTTGAGCACTTGCTGCTCCATCCCGGGCTCCACCCCACAAGCCAGGTAGCCGGCACCGGCCATGGCGTGGAGGCTGAACACGCAGTCGGTCATGCTCACGTCCAGGTGCTGGCCCTGGCCACTGTGCTGGCGGGCGACCACTGCGGCCAGCAGGCCGATCACTCCGTGCAGGGAGCCGCCGGCGATGTCCGCCACCTGGATACCCAGGGGCAACGGCCCCTGTTGCCGGCGGCCGGTCTGGCTGGCCAGGCCGGCCAGGGCCAGGTAGTTGATGTCATGCCCGGCGCGATCCTTGTAGGGGCCAGTCTGGCCGTAGCCGGTGATGGACACGTAGATCAGCCGCGGATTGATCGCCTTCAAGGCCTCGTAGCCCAGCCCCAGGCGCTCCATCACCCCCGGACGGAACTGCTCGAGGACGATGTCGTAGTCCTGCACCAGTTGCCGCACCACCTCCAGGGCCTCGGGTCGCTTCAGGTCCAGGGCCAGGCTGCGCTTGTTGCGGTTGAGGTAGGCATGGCTGGCCGATACGCCCTGGTCATGGGGCGGCAGGACCCGCAGCAAGTCCATGCGGGTCGGCGACTCGATGCGCAGCACCTGCGCGCCCATGTCCGCCAGCAGCAGCGAAGCGAACGGCCCCGGCAGCAGGGTAGAGAAATCCAGTACCTTGAGTGACGCCAACGGCCCTTGCATGTGCCTCTCCTTCTGATCGACAGCCCACAGAGTAGGCAGCCACGGCGCGTCCGCCAATCACCGCAGCGGTCAGCGACAATGACCGTTGCGCTCAAGGCACGGGGCAATAAAAAACCCGCCGAGGCGGGTTTTTTCATACGACGAAGCTTACCTGACGCTTGGCGCCGGGCCTTCGGCCACGCCCAGGTCGTCGGTTTCGCGGGTGTCGATGATCGCCCGACCACCGGAGGCCAGCTCGGCTTGCAGCTTGTCTTCGTCCAGTTCCTTGACCCACTTGGCGACCACTACGGTGGCCACGGCGTTGCCCACCAGGTTGGTCAGGGCACGGGCTTCGGACATGAAGCGGTCGATGCCGAGGATCAGCGCCAGGCCGGCCACTGGCAGGTGGCCCACGGCCGACAGGGTAGCCGCCAGGACGATGAAGCCGCTACCGGTGACGCCGGCAGCGCCCTTGGACGACAGCAGCAACACCAGCAGCAGGGTGATCTGGTGGGTGATGTCCATGTGGCTATCGGTGGCCTGGGCGATGAACACCGCGGCCATGGTCAGGTAGATCGAGGTGCCGTCCAGGTTGAAGGAGTAACCGGTGGGGATCACCAGGCCGACCACCGACTTCTTGGCGCCCAGGCGCTCCATTTTGATCAGCATGCGCGGCAGCGCCGACTCCGAGGAGGAAGTGCCCAGTACGATCAGCAGTTCTTCACGGATGTAGCGGATCAGCTTGATCACGCTGAAGCCGTGGGCACGGCAGATGGCGCCCAGGACCACCAGCACGAACAGCACGCAGGTGATGTAGAAGCAGATCATCAGCTGGCCCAGTTGCACCAGCGAACCCACGCCGTAGGCACCGATGGTGAACGCCATGGCGCCCAGCGCGCCCAGGGGAGCCAGCTTCATGATCATGTTGATGATGTTGAACATCACGTGGGCGAAGCGGTCGATGAAGTCCAGGATCGGCTTGCCATAGGCGCCCAGGCGATGCAGGGCGAAACCGAAGATCACCGAGAACATCAGCACTTGCAGGATGTCGCCGTTGGCGAAGGCACCGACGATGGTCGCCGGGATGACGTTGAGAATGAAGGCGACGACGCTCTGCTCGTTACCGGCGGACACGTAGGCGGCGACTTTCGAGGCGTCCAGGGTCGAGGCGTCGATATGCATGCCGGCGCCCGGCTGCACGACGTTGACCACCACCAGGCCGATCAGCAGGGCGATGGTGGAGACGATTTCGAAGTACAGCAGCGCGTAGCCACCGGTCTTGCCCACCGACTTCATGTTCTGCATGCCGGCGATGCCACTCACCACGGTGCAGAAAATGATCGGCGCGATGACCATCTTGATCAGTTTGATGAAGCCGTCGCCCAAGGGCTTGAGGGCCACCCCCGCCTGGGGATAGAAGTGACCGAGCAGGATGCCGATGGCGATGGCAACGATCACCTGGAGATACAGGGATTTGTACAGTGGCTGACGAGTCGTCATTGCAAAGTTCCTCAAGAGCCCCGGCATGCTGCTTCCATCACGGCATGCGGTGCCTAAAGTGCGAACCCTCCTGCGCTGGAGGGATTTGTTGTGTCGAGCTGCACACCGGCAGATCTGCAAGCGCTGTCGCAAGGCCCGTGCCACCTTGCGAAAAAGCCATACAGACCTTGTAAAACAAGGGGTTAGAGCCGAACTCCGTTTCCAGTGAGCAACGCCGAGCCTGGCGGTTTTCCGCCCGCCCGCCGATTCTCGCCCTACAATTTGGCGGATATCCGCCTTGTTCCCCCCTGGCGGTGCTGGCTAAGATCCGCCACTCAATGGACGGACCAGCCCGCATGCGCGAACGCACTATCGCCAGCCACTTTGCCCGGGCCGCCCTCGGCGGCGCGCATCGTCGCGGCTACGACTACCTGCCGCTGCTACAGCGCCTGGGCATCGGCCCCGAGTTGCTGCACCAGCCCAGAGCCCGCCTCGCTCCCGAGCAGTTCACCCAGTTGTTGCAACAGCTATGGCTGGAAATGGACGACGAATACCTGGGGTTCGGCGATGGCCCGAGCAAACCCGGGACCTTCGCCATGATGTGCCACGCCCTGATCCACTGTCGCACCCTGGAGAAGGCGCTCAATCGCGGATTATTGTTTTATGGCCTCTTCCCGCAGGCCCCGCGCCTGAGCCTGACGCGTGAAGGAGACATGGCCCGGCTGAGCCTGGACGACTCCGAACTCTGGGACCCCGAGCACTTTCTCAGCGAATGCCTGCTGGTGATCTGGCACCGGCTGGGCAGCTGGCTGATCGGCCAGCGAGTCCGCCTGGAGCAGGCCTGTTTCAGTTATCCGCGCCCTGAACACGGCGCGGAATACGACTTGCTGTTCCCCTGCCCACTGCAATTCGACCAGCCCCACAGCAGCTTGTTGTTCCACAGTCGCTACCTGGGCATGCCCTTGCTGCAGGATGAACGGACCCTCAAGCACTTTCTCGAACGCTCCCCCGCCGACCTGCTGTCGCGCCCCGATGAAGGCGACAGCCTCGCCAGCCAGTTGCGCCGCCTGCTGGCCCGCGATCGCGGGCACTGGCCGGACCTGGAAAGCGTCGCCCAACACATGCGCGTCAGCCCCCAGACCCTGCGCCGGCATCTACGGGAAGAGGGCCTGAGTTTCCAGGAACTCAAGGACGAGCTGCGGCGCGATATCGCCATCTATCACCTGGGGCGCGCCGACCTGTCGTTGCAACAGATCGCCGAACAACTGGGGTTTTCCGAACCCTCGGCCTTCCATCGGGCCTTCAAGAAGTGGACCGGTCTGACCCCGGGCGCCTATCGCGCCCGGACCCAGTGAGCAACCAGGCTAAAGGACCGGAAAGTGGATCCGGAAGGCCGCCCCGCCCAGGGCTGAATCGCCCAGGGCCAGGCGCGCGCCGTAGCTTTCGATGATGTCCTTGACCACCGCCAGGCCAATACCCTGCCCCGGATGCTGGCGATCCAGGCGTTCGCCACGCTGGAGGATCCGTGCCCGCTGGTCCGGCGGCACCCCCGGCCCGTCATCCTCCACACACAACTCGGAACCATCGAGGCTCTCGCGCACGCTGATGCGCACCGAACCCAGGCACAGGCGGTAGGCGTTTTCCAGCAGGTTACCCAGCAGCTCCAGCAAGGCACCGTGCTCGATCGGCAGGTAGCAGCGCTCGGGCAGGTCGAACGAGACCCGTACCTGCTTGTCGCGATAGACCTTGTCCAGGGTGTCGCACAGGCTCTGCAACAATGGCCGCAGGCGTACCTGATGGCGCACCAGGCCGCTCTTGCGCAGGCTGGCTCGCTGCAGCTGGTAGCTGATCTGCTGGCTCATGCGTTCGATCTGGGTTTGCAGGACCCAGGCCTGCTCACGATCCTGGGGCCGCAGGGCCATGTCCTCGCTGACCCCTTGCAATACCGTCAGCGGGGTCTTGAGGCTATGGGCCAGGTCGTCCAGGGAATCCCGATAGCGGCTACGCTGGTCGCGCTCGCTTTGCAGCAGGCGGTTGAGCGACCCCGTCAGGCGCAGCAGCTCGCGCGGATGTTCCTCGCTCAGGCTCTGGCGGGTGCCGCTCTCGATCTGGTCTAGCTCCTGGCTCAGGCGCCGCAGCGCCTGCAATCCCCAGGTCAAGCCCAGCCAGAGCAGCGCCAGCAGCACCAGCAACGCCGCACCGAAGCCCAGGTAGAGGTTCTCGCGCACCCCTTCCAGGGTCTGCTGGTACTCGCGCACCGGCTGCAAGGCGACGATGCTGAACGCCGCGCTCTTGCCTCCCAGCAGCTTGATCTCGACATCGTAGACGAAGAACTCCTGGCCATTGGCCTCGCGGATCCTGGCGAACTCGTTGCCACGTCCGTCGTAGCGCGGCCGATAGTTGATGTTTTCTTCCTGGGTGGCCCGGGAACGCCAGACCAGATGCCCCTCGCGATCATAGATGTAGCCCAGCAGGCGGCTATCGGCGAGATTGAAACGCTCGTCGGGCAATTGCGCTGGCATCTGCAGGCGGTTGTCCTCGATGCGCGCAGCCGAGATCAGGGTAGTGACGTCCGAAGCCAGGCGCTGCTCGATGGAGTCCTGCAGGGCCAGGCTGAAAGCGCCCTGCATGGCCGGCAGCAAGGCCAGCATGAACAGGACCGCGAGGAGGGTTGCTGCCAGCATCAAGCGCAGGCGCAGCGAACGAATCATCGGCAGCGCTCATTGAACAGGTAGCCCAGGCCGCGCACCGTATCGATCGGCTTGAAGCCCGACGGCGCTTCAAGCTTGCGCCGCAACCGCCCCACCAGCACTTCGATGACATTCGGATCGCGCTCGTCATCGTCCGGATACAACTGCTCCATCAGCCGGTCCTTGGCCACCACTTGCTGGTGATGGCGCATCAGGTATTCGAGGATCCGGTATTCGTAGGCCGTCAGGGCCAGGGGCTGCTCATCCAGGGACGCCTGCTTGCGATTGAGGTCCAGCAGCAGCGGGCCGGCGACTATGGTCGACTGGGTGAAACCACTGGAGCGCCGCAACAGTGCATTGAGCCGGGCCTCCAGCTCCTCGAACTGGAATGGCTTGACCACATAGTCGTCGGCGCCGGAGGCCAGGCCTTCGACTTTGTCCTGCCAGTTGCCGCGGGCCGTGAGGATGAGGATCGGGAACGTCTTGCCGCGGGCGCGCAGTTGCCTGATCAGATCCAGCCCGCCCATGCCCGGCAGGCCCAGGTCGATCACCGCCAGGTCGTGGTTGAACTGCTCGGTCTGGTACAACGCCTCTTCGGCATTGGCCACGGACTCGACGACATGACCACTGTCGGTAAGGCGGGTTTGCAAATGATGACGCAACAGCGCCTCATCCTCGACGACCAGCAATTTCATAATGCTCTCCCAGGCAACATTCGACGTCTGCGGGGCACTCCTGCGCCCAGATGATTAATACCCAACGCCGGACCGTGCCAAGGCAAGGTCCGGCGTGGTTCAAACCCGGCCGCTCGTTCAGGAAGCGTAGTTGGCCGAGAGATAGGTTTGGGTGCTACTGGTGAGGCTCAGCGCCCCCTGCTTGCCAGCGCCACGCTCGCTCGTCTGGATCCCGGCATTGCTGCGCAGGTAGCGATAGCCGAGCTCCAGCGAGGTGTTTTGTGAAACCTGCTGCAGGACACCGGCAAGAACCGGTCATGACTGCCCAGCAGGTTCTGCTGGCGCCGCTTGATGCCATTGTGCGAACCGGATTTCTTGATCTTGTCGCGGGTCTGGCCGAAGGACAGGCCGGCGAAGTTGCTGTCGGCGCCCTGGGCGGCAGCGCTGGCACCGGGAACGGTAAAGGCCAGCAGCAGTTTTTTCAACGAAGTCATAGGAAGCTTACTTTGCGCCATAGACGTTTAGGTAAGGCGCAAGAGTAAACGGCCCGCCCTGAACTCCCACTGAACACCTCTTAACCTCACCTGAACCGCAGCCCCGAGGCATCGCCCCCACAGCTACCGGCAGCACCAGCCACCTTTCTTTTTATATAGAGCGCACGACTACCCACCCAGGATGCAACCCGGCACACTAGCAGCCATGAACGAACACCAACTCCTCCCCGCCTGCTGTACCGTCCCGCAAGCTTCCTGGCCCCTGCCGGAGGCCTTGCCCAATACCCTCTTGCTCAGTACCCGGTTCGACTCCAAGCAGTTGGCTGCCGACGACTTCCAGCGCAGCGGCATCGAGGCCCCAGCGAACATCCAGCGCTCGGTGGCCAAGCGCCAGGCCGAGTTCCTCGCGGGGCGCCTGTGCGCACGGAACGCGTTGTGGCAGTTGCAAGGACTGGACTGGGTACCGGCGATCGGCGATGACCGCGCACCGGTCTGGCCGGAGCATATCTGCGGCTCGATCACCCACAGCACCGGCCGCGCCGCGGCCATCGTCGCCGATAAGCGGCATTGGCGAGCCCTGGGCATGGACCTGGAAGTAATGCTCGAAAGAGAACGCTCGGCCAGCCTGGCAGGGCATATCCTGACCCCCGCCGAGCTGCAGCGCCGCGACCAGCTACCAGACGAACTGCACGCCCTGGCGGTGACCCTGACCTTCTCGATCAAGGAAAGCCTATACAAGACCCTGTACCCACTGGTGCGCAAGAATTTCTACTTCGAGCATGCCGAGGTGCTGGAGTGGAACCTCGATGGTCAAGTGCGCCTGCGCTTGCTGACCGAGTTGTCCGCGGAGTGGCACCAGGGGCGCGAGCTCGACGGCCAGTTCACCGTCGAGGACGGGCAGGTCCTGAGCCTGGTCGCCATTCCCGCCTGAGCCTTAGCGCGGCTCCTGCTGCCGTGGCCAGCTGAGACTGAAGCAGGCGCCGCCCAGGCTCTTGCTACGGCCGATCAGCGCCCGGCCACCGTGCCAGTAGATAATCCGCCGCACGATCGACAGTCCCAATCCATGGCCGCCGGACGCCCGGGTCCGACTGTCATCCAGGCGCAGGAACGGCGTAAAGATTTTCTCCCAGGCGCTCTCGGGCACGCCGGGACCATCGTCCTCCACATCCACCCGACAGCGCGACTGGCCCACCTGGTAGCTGACGGTCACCTGGGACTCGGCATGCCGCATGGCGTTGCCCACCAGGTTCTGCAGGGCGCGGTGCAGATAACGCGGCTCGGCCTCGACCCAGGCGCCATCGCAATCGGCGGCCGACAGGCACAGGCCACGCCGGACCTGGAGGTTGGCGCGCAACGGCGCCAGTTCACCGATCACCTGGTTGATCAGGGCGTCCAGGTCGATCCGCTGGAAATTCAAGGCCGGCGAGCCCTGTTCCAGGCGAGCATAGGTGAGCATCTCGTCCACCAGCCGGTCGAGGTCCTGGATGTCGTTGTCCATGCCGTCCAGGTGCTTGTGCCGTGCCTGGTCGGTACTCGCGGTGGCGATCATCTCCAGGCCGAAACGCAGGCGCGCCACCGGGGTGCGCAACTCATGGGATACAGCACGTACCAATTCGCGCTGGATCGCCAGCAACCGCTGCAGATGTTCGGCCATGTCGTTGAAGGCCGCCGCCAGGCGCCCTACCGAATCCGCGCCCCTGGCCGGCACCCGGACCTCCAGGCTGCCCTTGGCGATACGCGTGGCAGCCGCCTCCAGGCCATTGACCCGGCGCTCCAACTGGCGCACCAGCAGATAGACGATCAGACCGATCAGACTCAAGCCCAGCACCGCGATCAACACCAGCCACTGCGGCGGATAGGGATTCATCTGGTACAGCGGGCCGATCTCCAGCACCCAGGGCGTGCCCACCAGCCCGGCGAACACCCGGATCGAGTCTCCCCCCTTGCCCAGCGCCATCACGGTATCGCCTTCGGCGACCCGGCGGCGCTGGTCATCGTCCATGTCGGTGGCGTCCAGGGTCGACAAGTGCATGTCGAAGCCGAACCCCTTGTCCTGCTTCAACGCCGCCAGGCGCTGGGGCTGCTCGGCCACGGGATAGCGCACCAACTCGTCCGCCAACAGATAGATGGTGGCCCGGGCCAGTTGCTCGCTGATCTGCTGGACCTCGGCGCTGAGCAGCAACTGCTCCTTGTCGCTGACCAGGCGGTAGACCCGGGCCGCGAACGGGCCGGTCTGCTCCACCAGGGCCTGGCCGCGCAGCACCCGGCCACGCTGGCTGCTGTCCAGGTCGGTCTGGCTGAAGGTCTTGAGGCTCAGGGGAATGCCCAGCAACCGCTCCCAGACGGCCAGGGCCCGGCGACGCTCGATCTCGCTCATCGGCTGCAGGTTGTCGGCCATCAGGGAGAAAGTGCCGTGGGCCAGGCGCTCGCGGTATTGCTCGCTGCGCACCTGGTTGAGCAGGTGCAGGGCCAGCACCCCGAGCAGCGCCACCAGGACCAGGGCGGCGCACATGCCGCCATAGATACGCAGGAAGATCGAGTTCACAGCGGCATGTCGGCAGCGGCTTCGGGCACGAACAGGTACCCCTTGCTGCGGATGGTCTTGATCAGCCGCGGATGCTCCGGGTCATCGCCGATCTTGGGGCGGATGCGCGAGATGCGGACGTCGATGGAACGGTCCTGGCCGTCATAACCGATACCGCGCAAGGCCGTGAAGATTTCCTCACGGGACAGGATCCGTCCGGCATTGACCACCAATAGCCACAACAGGTCGAACTCGGCGCTGGTGAGCTCGATCCCGGCATCGCACAGCCAGGCTTCGCGCAAGGCGTTGTCCACCACCAGCGGACCGAACTGCAGGCGCCGGGTCTTCTCCCGGGCAGGCTCAGGCGCCTCGCTACGCCGCAGCAGAGCCTGAATCCGTGCCAGCAGCAAGCGCGGGCGCACCGGCTTGCAGACATAGTCATCGGCCCCCAGGTCCAGGCCCATGACCTGGTCCATGTCATCGGTGCGCGCGGTGAGCATGAGGATCGGCCCGTCATAGCGAGCGCGGACCTTGCGGCAGATGCTCAAGCCGTCTTCCCCGGGCAGCATCAGGTCGAGGATCACCAGGTCCGGTTGCTCGGCGATGATCCGCGCGGCGGCCAGGGCACCGTTGCCTTCGATCGCCACCCGCAATCCGTTGCTCTCCAGATATTCCCGGGTCAACTCAGCCAGACGCTGGTCATCCTCGACAATCAGTACCTGCCAGGCTTCTTGCTCCACGCTCGACCTCTTCTTGTTTTTTGTTGCCAGCATTGGGCGCAACTGAACGCGTACATCCTTCTGTCATGAAAAAGACCGATAACCGGCCCTGAGGAAGACGCCTTGCGCGGGGGATCGCGACGGATTGTAGCAACCGCCGCAGGCCTCCATACAAGCCACTGAAACGGCTCGGACAGGACGGTTTTTTGTGATAGGGTTCGCGCCCGCAAAAATCCGTTCCCGGGCAATTTTTGCAGGTAAAAAACAGTGACAAACGGTTCCATGCAGTGGGACTGCGGGCTGCGAGAGTTTTACCCAGTCCATGCACACTTTACGCACAAACTTATCCACAGGCCGTACGTTGCAACCCCCCCAAAAACGCATTATCTTGTAGCCCGGCGGCTAAAAAACCCTATATCTAGGGTTTCACCCAAAAAACCAAACACAATTCAGACAAGAAACTCAAGCGCTTTTCTTGCGCCCGTTTGGTGGAACCAATCGCTGTTTTAGAAGACCAACACCGCGCGTGCGGATGGCACCGTTTTCCACCCTGCCCAGGAGAAGACGGTACGGGTGTTGCAGCAACAGACTGCCACCCAGGAACAAGGTGTCGGAGCCCATGCCCGGCACCCAGGACTTCGGCATGGAAGCGGCGCCAACAGCCCCCTTCCTGAACTGTTCCGAAGTCGTCATGCCGGCTTGTGCCGGCTGCAGTGCTTCTGGACGGAACGGTGGGCACCTTCTTGGTGCCCAAATAAACATAGAGAACGTGGAGACACCCATGCAAACCGACACAACTCGCGAGAACCCGCAGGCCCATGCGCCGCAGGCCGGCGATTCCAACCTGGATCTGTCTGCTACCGCACCTGGCCAACTGCGCGTGATCAAGCGTAACGGCACTGTCGTTCCCTACACCGACGACAAGATCACCGTCGCTATCACCAAAGCGTTCCTCGCAGTTGAAGGCGGCACCGCTGCCGCCTCGTCGCGAATCCACGACACCGTGGCACGCCTGACCGAACAGGTCACCGCCACCTTCAAGCGTCGCATGCCTTCGGGCGGCACCATCCATATCGAAGAAATCCAGGACCAGGTCGAACTGGCCCTGATGCGCGCCGGCGAACAGAAAGTCGCCCGCGACTACGTGATCTATCGCGACTCCCGCGCCAAGGAACGCGCCACCCGCTCCAGCAGCGAAGAACCGGTGAACGCCCATCCCTCGATCCGCATCACTCGCGCCGACGGCAGCTTCGCGCCCCTGGACATGGGCCGCCTGGGCACCATCGTCAGCGAAGCCTGCGAAGGTCTGGAAGAAGTCGACGGCGACCTGATCCAGCGCGAAACCCTGAAGAACCTGTACGACGGCGTGGCCATCAAGGACGTCAACACCGCCCTGGTAATGACCGCCCGCACCCTGGTGGAACGCGAGCCCAACTACTCGTTCGTCACCGCCCGCCTGCTGATGGACACCCTGCGCGCCGAAGCCCTGGGTTTCCTGGGCGTCGCCGACAGCGCCACCCACCACGAGATGGCCGACCTGTACGCCAAGGCTCTGCCGGCCTACGTCGCCAAGGGCGTGGAGTTCGAACTGCTGAACCCGATACTGGCCGAATTCGACCTCGAGAAACTGGGCAAGGCCATCAACCACGAGCGTGACCAGCAGTTCACCTACCTGGGCCTGCAGACCCTGTACGACCGCTACTTCATCCACAAGGACGGCGTGCGCTTCGAACTGCCGCAGATCTTCTTCATGCGCGTGGCCATGGGCCTGGCGATCGAAGAGAAACAACGCGAAGACCGCGCCATCGAGTTCTACAACCTGTTGTCGTCCTTCGACTACATGGCTTCGACCCCGACCCTGTTCAACGCCGGCACCCTGCGTCCACAGCTGTCCAGCTGCTACTTGACCACCGTTCCAGACGACCTGTCGGGCATCTACGGCGCCATCCACGACAACGCCATGCTGTCGAAATTCGCCGGCGGCCTGGGTAACGACTGGACCCCGGTACGCGCCCTGGGCTCGTACATCAAGGGCACCAACGGCAAGTCCCAAGGCGTCGTGCCGTTCCTGAAGGTGGTCAACGACACCGCCGTCGCGGTCAACCAGGGCGGCAAGCGCAAGGGCGCGGTCTGCGCCTACCTGGAAACCTGGCACCTGGACATCGAGGAATTCCTCGAGCTGCGCAAGAACACCGGTGACGACCGGCGCCGCACCCACGACATGAACACCGCCAACTGGATCCCGGACCTGTTCATGAAGCGCGTCTTCGACGACGGCAAGTGGACCCTGTTCTCGCCATCGGAAGTGCCTGACCTGCACGACCTGACCGGCAAGGCCTTCGAAGAGCGCTACGAGTACTACGAAGCCCTGACCGAGTACAACAAGATCAAGGTGTTCAAGACCATCCAGGCCAAAGACCTGTGGCGCAAGATGCTGTCGATGCTGTTCGAGACCGGCCACCCATGGCTGACCTTCAAGGACCCATGCAACCTGCGCTCGCCACAGCAGCACGTAGGCGTGGTCCACAGCTCGAACCTGTGCACCGAGATCACCCTGAACACCAACGCCGACGAGATCGCCGTGTGCAACCTGGGCTCGATCAACCTGCCGAACCACATCGTCGACGGCAAGCTGGATACCGCCAAGCTGGCGCGTACCGTCAAGACCGCCGTGCGCATGCTCGACAACGTGATCGACATCAACTACTACTCGGTGCCGCAAGCGCAAAACTCGAACTTCAAGCACCGTCCAGTGGGCCTGGGCATCATGGGCTTCCAGGACGCGCTGTACCTGCAGCACATCCCGTATGGCTCCGACGCCGCGGTGAACTTCGCCGACAAGTCGATGGAAGCGGTCAGCTACTACGCCATCCAGGCTTCCTGCGACCTGGCCGATGAGCGCGGCGCCTACCAGACCTTCGACGGCTCGCTGTGGTCCAAGGGCATCCTGCCGCTGGACAGCCAGCAGATCCTGATCGAGGCCCGTGGCGCCAAGTACATCGACGTCAACCTGGAAGAGTCCCTGGACTGGGCGCCGATCCGCGAGCGCGTGAAGAAAGGCATCCGCAACTCGAACATCATGGCCATCGCGCCGACCGCGACCATCGCCAACATCACTGGCGTATCGCAGTCGATCGAGCCGACCTACCAGAACCTGTACGTGAAATCGAACCTGTCCGGCGAGTTCACCGTGATCAACCCGTACCTGGTACGCGACCTCAAGGCTCGCGGCCTGTGGGACTCGGTCATGATCAACGACCTGAAGTACTACGACGGTTCGGTGCAGCAGATCGAGCGTATCCCGCAAGAGCTGAAGGACCTGTACGCCACCGCGTTCGAAGTCGAGACCAAGTGGATCGTCGATGCCGCCTCCCGTCGCCAGAAGTGGATCGACCAGGCCCAATCGCTGAACCTGTACATCGCCGGCGCTTCGGGCAAGAAGCTGGACGTGACCTACCGCATGGCCTGGTACCGTGGCCTGAAGACCACTTACTACCTCCGTGCACTGGCCGCCACCAGCACCGAGAAGTCCACCATCAACACCGGCAAGCTGAACGCTGTTTCCAGCGGCGGCGACCACGGTGACAGCTCGGTCCTGGCAGCCCCTGCCGGTCCTGCCCCGGTACCGAAGGCTTGCGCCATCGACGAGCCGGATTGCGAGGCTTGCCAATAAGCTGAGTAGACAGGCGCCCTTATCGGCGCCTGTGCCAACCCCCGATACGCCCCTGGTGTATCGGGGGTTTTCTTTTGCCCGCGACAAACCGCGCGCTAGCGGCCTCGCGAACAACTCCTGCCCCTGCCTGACGCGCGCCAGCACTCCGACGGGCCACCCCAGGCCACCCCCGCAAAGACCAGTCAGCGGCGAACAGGCATAAAAAAGCCCCTCAGAGAGGGGCTTCTTGTCCAACACGCCAGAGTGGCATCAGGT